>CACZNT010000152.1 GCA_902782635.1 uncultured Coriobacteriaceae bacterium | reverse complement strand
CTCATCATGGCCCGCCGCATGACCTGGGAGGGCGCGCACGTCATCTGCGTGTGCGAGCTCGCGAGCGAGCCGGGCGGCCTCAGGCGAAACATCGTGCAGTGCCTCGAGGACAACGACATCCCGCTCTACCTCTCCACCACCGTGACGCAGGTCTTTGGTAAGACGCGCCTGGAGGCGGTCGAGCTCGCGGACGTGAACCCCGCGACCCTCGAGCCCATCCCCGGTACCGAGCGCCGCGTCGAGTGCGACACGCTGCTGCTCTCCGTAGGCCTCATCCCCGAGAACGAGGTGGCCAAGACGGCCGGCGTCATCATCGACCGCGCCACGTCCGGCCCCGCCGTCGACCAGTCGCTCGAGACCAACGTCGAGGGCATCTACGTCGCCGGCAACGAGCTCCACGTGCACGACCTCGCCGACTTCGTCTCCGAGGAGGGCGAGCAGGCGGGCCATGCCGCCGCGCGCCGCGCCCTGGGGATCCGCGCCGAGCGCGATGCGGACGTCATCGAGGTCGTGGCCGGCGAGAACGTGGGATCGGTCACCCCGCAGCGCATCTCCTGCCGCGACGAGGACGTCGTGGTGAGGCTGCGCACGCGCAAGCGCATGGAGAACGCACGCATCGAGATTGCGTGCGGCGACGACGTCATCAAGAAGGCGAAGCGCCTCATCGTCGTCCCCTCTGAGATGCAGACCATAAACCTCAAGCCCGCCGATCTCGCGGGCGTCGAAGGCACGCTCACCGTGAGCTGCACCGCGCCAGAGGCAGAAGGGGGCAAGTAGATGATTGCGACCGAGGAGCTCGAGCTCACCTGCATCCAGTGCCCCATGGGCTGTCCGCTCGTGGTGACCATGGTCGGCGGCCAGGTGGTGAGCGTGAGCGGCAACACCTGCCCCAGGGGCAAGGCCTACGGCGAGCAGGAGGCCACGCACCCCGTGCGCGTGGTGACCTCGTTCGTCGAGGTGGAAGATGACATCCATCCCATTCCCTGCAAGTCGAGCCAGCCCGTCCTGCGCGAGCACGTGGCCGACGTGCTCGACGCCATCCGCGCGGCCCGCGCCAAGGCCCCGGTGGCCCTCGGCGAGGTTCTCGTGGCCAACGCCGGCGGCACGGGCGTCGATGTGATCGCGACGAAGGCCAGGGGCTAGGGGCATATGCCGCAGCAGGGGGAAGCCAAGCGCAGCCATGCCGCAGGCCTCGACGGCCTACGGGCCGTCTGCGCGCTTGCGGTAATGGGCTACCACATGGGGCTCGGCTGGCTCTCGGGTGGGTACCTCGGAGTAACGGTGCTCTTCGTGCTCTCCGGCTACCTCGTCACCTCCGGCCTCCTGCGCGAGCATCGCACGCGCGGCTCCATCGACCTCAAGGGCTTCTACGTGGCGCGCCTGCGCCGCCTCATGCCCACCGTCGCCGTCTTCCTCGTGGTCATCACGCTGCTCTGCGGCCTGTTCAACCACATCATGCTCACCAAGCTGCGCCCCGACATGATCCCGGCGCTCACGATGACGCTTAACTGGTGGAAGATCTTCTCCCAGGAGTCGTACTTCGCGGCGGCGGGCTCACCCTCGCCGGTGACGCACTTCTGGTCGCTCGCGATAGAGATGCAGCTCTACCTCATCTGGGCGCCCGCCCTGGGCCTCGTGCTCGATCGCGGCGTCTCGGAGCGCTCCATCAGGCGCGCGCTCGTGGCGCTGGCCGCGGTCTCGGCAGTGCTCATGGCCCTGCTCTACGTTCCCGGGGCAGACCCCAGCCGCGTCTACTACGGCACCGACACGCGCGCGCTCGGGTTCCTCATGGGCTCGGCGCTCGCGTTCTGGTGGCCATTCGACTCCATCCGCGCCGCCGCGGCCTCCACGGCGCGCCGGGCCGACCGCGTCTTCGGGCGCGCCGGCATCGTCGGGTTCGTGGTGCTCCTGATCGTGATGGTCTTCGCCAAGGGCTACACCAGCTTCACCTACTACGGGGGAGACGTCCTCGTCACCGCCTGCGCGCTGGCGGCGATTGCGGCGCTGGTGCTGCCGGGGTCGGCGCTTTCTCGCGCCCTCTCGGCGCCCCCGCTCGCCGAGCTCGGCAAGCGCTCGTATGCGCTCTACGTGTGGCATTACCCCATCGTCGAGCTGCTCACCGTGCGCAATGCGGCGCTTCCCACGCCCATCTGGCGCTACCTTCTCATGGCAGTCGTCTCGCTCGTCCTGGCCGAGCTCTCCTACCGCTTCGTGGAGCTGCCCTTCCGAAAGCTCCCTGCGGTGGATGTCGTGGCGAGCGCCGTCGATTCCGCGGGACGCAGGCGCTATCTCGCGCCTTCCTACTGGATGCGCCGCAGGCTCCCCATCCTGGCCTGTGCGGCGGCGGTCACGCTCGCGGCGACGATACTCGCCGCGGCGGTCCCTCCCCAGCGGGTTGGCGGCGGGGCGCCCGAGGACAAGCGCATCGCCTCCGCCTCCCTCAAGAAGCCACTCGCAGACGGCGTCTACGACGTGGTCGTCATCGGGGATTCCGTCTGCCTCAACGCATACCAGGAGCTCGCGCACAACTTCAGCCATGGGCTCGTGGACGTCGAGGGCAGCCGCCAGGCGCCGGCTATGCTCGAGCGGATGCAGGAGCTCGACGAGCGGGGGGTCTTGGGGGACACCGTGGTGTTCCACTGCGGCACCAACGGCGTGCTCGACGACGCCCTGCTGGATTCCATGGTTGCCGCTGCAGGCCCCGAGCGCGAGGTGTGGTTCATCAACCTGCGGAGCCCCTATCCGCAGGATGACGAGGACAATGCCTGCATCGAGCGCTGCGCCGAGCGCCATGAGAACGTCGGCATCATCGACTGGCACGGCTTCTCGGAGGGCCGCTCGGATATCCTCCAGGAGGATGGCATCCACCTTCAGATGGGCGGGGAGGCCTACCAGATCTTCGCCGACCTCGTGCGCGACTCCATCGGCTACCTCCCGCCCGAGCAGCGCCTCATTCGCTACGAGCCGCTCTTCCTGGGCGACCTGACGGCGCTTGGCGCCGCAGACGCGCTCGCGACGAGCCTTCCCAATGCCGTCATCGACTGCGCCGAGGACCGCTCCACGGATGAGCTGCTTGATGTGTATGCCACCTACGAGGAGCAGGACGTGGTGGGCGAGTGGGTGGTGCTCGCGCTCGGCTCGACGGGGTCGCTCTCGCAGGGCGAGCTCGACCGGATCATCGCGCGCATCGGGGGCGACCACAAGATCCTGCTCGTCACCGACCGAACTGCCATGAGCTGGTGCGAGGCGAATAACGCCGTCCTCGCGGCCTGTGCCCGCCAGCACGACAACGTCGAGCTCCTCGATTGGCATGCCCTGTCCGCTGGCAAGACGGCTTGGTTTGCAGAGGACGGCCAGAGCCTGACGGAGGAGGGGGCCAAGGCGTATGCCGAGGCGATTGCCGGCTCCTGCGATACCGGTCCCGTCGTGCCCACGGCGCAGGATGCGGAGGCGACGGCAGATGACGCCACGGCAGACGATGATGCGGCGGGGGAGAATGCCGCAGACGCTGCGGGTACCGCTCAAGCCGGCTGATGCTAGCACGTCGGATGCGGACGGGCGACGAGCGTTCGGTGACCGATAATACGCCTCGCCTACGTCATGTGTGGGGCAATGTGGCCTAAAGTCTAGGTGTCGGCCCCCGTGGCAGAGAATGGGTGAACCGACAAGCGTTAACAGGGAGTCCGGATCTCGTTCTCAGTACAGGCATCCTCCGCTGATGTGGAAGCTGGAACGGACGACGAGGACACCCACCTTCTGGAGGTGGGTTCATAATCGTAGCCGCGGGGGACGACTTTTCGTGCGCAGGCGCCCTGAGGTGCCCGGGCGCTACTTGACGGTGGGCTCCAGGACGATGGACCCCTCGGGAAGCTCGGCCTCGGCTGGGACGGCTACGAGGCGGAAGTCCAGCGCCTCGAGGAAGCGCAGAAGGATGCGCGACTGCGGGTTGCCAACGGAAATCACCGAGGCGACTGCAGGCTGGCTCACGTCCAACTTCTTGGCGAGAAGGGCCTGGGTCATGCCGCGCTGAGCGATGGCATTGCGGAGTGCGTCTGAGATCTGCATGTCCTCTCCCGTTCCGGCGATGGCATTCGAAACCCGCTCCCGATGCCAGTGTTGATGCTGCTTGCTTCTTATTTATCATGACACATTATCATGATTTGTTAGAAGTATCGCAATCGCCTTCTTGTGAAAATGGCGTGTGCACATTCCGGGTTTCGAGCATGGGCCCACGATGGCGCTGAGGTCGGCATTTGACGATGCCATGGCGCATTTGACATCTCGCCGCGTCGCTGCCACAATCTCTGTGCTTGCAAATTGCATGGGGATGTAGCTCAGCTGGGAGAGCGCAGCGTTCGCAACGCTGAGGCCGAGGGTTCGAACCCCTTCATCTCCACCACACGCACTCCGGGCGCGCGCCCGGTTGGCCCGGGCGCCTCGGCATCCGGGCTCTTTCATGAGGGGGCGACGTGGTAAACGACAAGGTCAACCAGTCGTCATATGAGGGCTGCGAGCT
>CACZNT010000151.1 GCA_902782635.1 uncultured Coriobacteriaceae bacterium | reverse complement strand
GGCGGGCGATTCCGTCACCGCGGGCGAGGCCTTCTGCGACGTCGAGTCGGTCAAGGCCGTCTCCGACGTGTTCTCGCCGCTCACCGGCACCGTGAGCGAGGTCAACGACGACCTCGCCGATGCACCCGAGACCATCAACGAGGACCCGTACGGCGCCTGGCTCGTCCGCATCGATGACGTGACCGCCACCGAGGACCTCCTCGACGCCGAGGCCTACGCCGCCCTTTGCGAGAACGAGGGCTAGCCATGGGCAGCTACGTCCCCGCAACCGCCGACGAGACGCGGGCGATGCTCGAGGCCTGCGGGCTCGCCTCGGAGGACGAGCTCTTCTCGCTCGTCCCCGATGAGGCGCGCATCGAGGCGCTCGACATTCCCGCGGGCGTGAGCGAGCTCGAGGCCCTCGCGCACATGGAGGACCTCGCATCGCGCAACCTCGTCTTCCGCGACGTATTCCGGGGTGCCGGCGCCTATCGCCACCACATCCCCGCCATCGTGCGCCACGTCACCTCGCGCGAGGAGTTCCTCACCGCCTACACGCCCTACCAGGCCGAGATCAGCCAGGGCGTGCTGCAGTCCATCTACGAGTACCAGTCGCAGGTCTGCGAGCTCTTCGGCATGGACGTCGCCAACGCGAGCGTCTACGACGGAGCGACCGCCGCGGCCGAAGGCTGCCTGATGTGCCTGGACCGCAAGCGCGGCCGGGTGGTGGCCGCCGGCACGGTGAACCCGCAGGTGCTCGAGACGCTTCGCACCTACTGTGAGAACCGCGACGTGCCGCTCGACATCGTCGACGGGACGGACGACCTCGCCCTCGACGCCTCCGCGCTGGCGAAGACCCTGGGTGACGACGTCGCCGCGGTGCTCGTCCAGAGCCCCAACTACTACGGCGTCATCGAGGACGTGCCCGCGATCGTCGAGGCCGCGCACGCCGCCGGCGCCAAGGTGGTCATGAGCGTCAACCCCATCTCGATGGGCCTGCTCAAGACGCCCGGCGAGCTGGGCTGCGACGTGGCCGTGGCCGAGGGCCAGCCGCTGGGCCTGCCGCTCGCGTTTGGCGGTCCCTACCTGGGCATCATGTGCGCGCGCTCCGAGCTCATGCGCAAGCTTCCCGGCCGCATCGTGGGCGAGACGGCCGACGCGCAGGGCAGGCGCGCCTTCGTGCTCACCTTACAGGCACGCGAGCAGCACATCCGCCGCGAGAAGGCGTCGTCCAACATTTGCTCCAACGAGGCCCTCTGCGCCATGACCGCATCGGTCTACCTGGCGGCGATGGGGCCGACCGGCATCGCCCAGGTTGCCCAGTCGTGCGCCGCGCACGCGCGCTACCTGGCCGCGGGCCTGGCAGACCTCGGGATGCCGCTTCGCTCGAGCCGTCCCTTCTTCAACGAGTTCCTCACCGAGGCGCCCGAGGGCATGGGCGCAGACGAGCTGCTCGGCGCCCTCGAGGAGCGCTCGATCCTGGGCGGCCTGCCGGTGGCGGACGGGATCCTCTGGGCGACGACCGAGCTCAACGACCGTGCATCCTGCGACAGGCTGCTCGCAGCCGTGAGGGAGGTGCTTGGACGATGATGACGCTGTTCGAGCGCTCGCGTGCCGGGCGCCACTCGCAGCTGGTTCCCGCGACCGACGTCGATGCGGTGACCCTTCCCGCCGAGCTCGTGCGCGAGCTGCCGCCGCGCCTGCCCGAGCTCTCCGAGATCGACATCGCCCGCCACTACGCCGAGCTGGGCAAGCAGACCCACGGCGTCGCCGACGGCTTCTACCCGCTGGGCAGCTGCACCATGAAGTACAACCCGCGCGTCAACGAGGAGGCGGCGGCCCTGCCCGGCTTTGCCGGCATCCACCCACTCCAGCCCGAGCACACGGTGCAGGGCGCCCTGGGCGTCATGCACGAGACGGCCGAGCTCCTCGACAAGATCTGCGGCATGGACGCGACCACCCTGCAGCCGGCTGCCGGCGCGCATGGCGAGCTCACGGGCCTGCTGCTCATCCGCGCCTATCACCACGAGCGCGGCGACACGGGTCGCACCAAGGTGATCGTCCCCGATTCCGCGCATGGCACCAATCCCGCGAGCGCGGCCATGGCCGGCTTCACGGTGGTGTCCGTGGCGAGCAATGATGCGGGTGGCGTAGACCTCGACGCCCTGCGCGCAGCCGTGGGGCCAGACACCGCCGGCCTCATGCTCACCAACCCCAACACGCTGGGGCTCTTCGACCCCAACATCATCGAGATCTGCAAGATCGTGCACGAGGCAGGCGGCCTGTGCTACTACGACGGCGCCAACCTCAACGCCATCATGGGCCACGCCCGCCCCGGCGACATGGGGTTCGACTGCGTGCACGTGAACCTGCACAAGACCTTCTCCACGCCGCACGGCGGAGGCGGCCCGGGCTCGGGCCCGGTGGGCTGCAAGGACTTCCTCGCGAAGTACCTCCCCGGCCCGCTCGTCCGCAAGGGCGATGACGGCTTCGAGCTCTTCCGCCCCGAGGCGAGCGTGGGCCGCGTGCGCAGCTTCCACGGCAACTTCCTCGTGTGCGTGCGCGCGCTCTGCTACATGGTGACGCTGGGCGCCGAGGGGCTGCGCGATGCCGCGACCCACGCGGTGCTCAACGCAAACTACCTGCTCGCGCGCCTGCGCGACAGCTGGGATGTCCCCTTCGGCGACAGCTGCATGCACGAGTTCGTCATCGACTGCTCCTCCCTCAAGGAGCGCACGGGCGCGAGCGCCATGGACGTGGCAAAGCGGATGCTCGACTTCGGCATCCACCCGCCCACCATGTACTTCCCGCTCATTGTGCACGAGGCCCTCATGGTGGAGCCCACCGAGACCGAGGGGCTCGAGACGCTCGACGCCTTCGTCGAGACGATGGCGCAGATCCTCGCCGAGGCCGAGGAGGACGGCGAGCGCCTGCACGACGCCCCCTTCAACTGCGCAATCGGCCGTCCCGACGAGGTAGGTGCGGCACGAAACCCGCGCCTTGCCCACGATTTCGGCGAGGGCGCAGGAGCCTAGCATGGGCCTGCGCCTCCACACCCTCGAGACGGGCCAGGTTGACCCCTACGCCAACCTGGCCCTCGAGGAGTGCCTGCTCGACGCCGTGGGGTTGGGCGAGATTGCGCTCTTCCTCTGGCAGAACGAGCGGACCGTGGTGATCGGGCGCAACCAGAACGCCCTCGACGAGTGCGACGTGGCGACCCTCGAGGCGGATGGCGGGCACCTCGCCCGCAGGATATCGGGCGGCGGCGCCGTCTACCACGACCTCGGCAACCTCAACTTCACCTTCGTGGTGCCGGCCGAGCTCTGGGACGTGGGGCGCCAAAGCAACGTGCTGCTGCGAGCGCTCCGCTCCCTGGGAATCGAGGCCGAGAGGAGCGGGCGCAATGACCTCACCGCAGGCGGGCGGAAGTTCTCGGGCCATGCGTTCTACCACAGGGGCGACGTGAGCTTCCACCACGGCACCCTGATGGTTGACGTCGACCCCACCCCACTTGCGCGCTACCTCAACGTCTCGCCGCTCAAGCTGGGCGCGAAGGGCGTGGCGTCGGTGCGCTCGCGCGTGACGAACCTCGTCGAGCTGGCGCCCAGCATGGGCATCGACTCCCTCAAGGAGGCGCTCGTGAGCGCGTTTGGCGAGGAATACGGGGGCGTGCCGACGACCCTGCCCGAGGGTCGCATCGACGCCGCGAGACTCGCGCAGCTCGCAGAGCGCAACGCCTCGCGCGAATGGCTGCTGCGCGACGTCCGCAGCTTCGAGCACAGCGAGAGCGCCCGCTTCGCCTGGGGCACCGTACGACTCGATTGGACGGTGCGAGACGGCCGCATCGCCGATTGCGCGCTCTACAGCGACGGGCTCGACGCCGACCTGCTCGAGCGCATTCCCGGTGAGCTTGTCGGCACGCTGGCAGACGAGGGGGAGGTAGCCGCGCGCCTGCACTGCATCGGCGCGCCTGCCGACCTCGCCACTATGATAGGAACGGCAACGTGAGAGAGGCAGCCCTCTTTCACATGAACGACGGCTTCACGAACGGAAGGCAGGATGAACATGGCCTATGACATTGCGATTATCGGCGGCGGCCCCGGCGGGTACACCGCGGCCGACGAGGCGGCGGCGCGCGGCATGAGCGTCGTTCTCTTCGAGGCCGACAAGCTGGGCGGCACCTGTCTCAACCGCGGCTGCATCCCCACCAAGGCGCTGCTCCACGAGACGGCATCCGGCATCTGCGATGCCGCGGAGCTGCGCGCGAGGCGCGATGAGGTGGTGGGGACGCTGCGCGACGGCGTCGCCAAGCTCATGAAGTCGCGCAAGGTCGAGGTGGTGACCGGACGTGCGAGCGTCGTCTCGGCAGGGCACGTCAGCTGCGATGGCAAGGACTACGAGGCCGAAAACATCATCATTGCCTGTGGCTCCTCCCCCGCCGTCCCGCCCATCGAGGGCGCGGATCTTCCGGGCGTCTACACGAGCGACCACCTGCTCGAGGGCGACTCCCCCGAGCTCGGCTCGATTGTTATCGTGGGCGGCGGCGTCATCGGTATGGAGATGGCCCTGCTCTACGCGCAGATGGGCGCCAGCGTGTGCGTGCTCGAGGCTGCCGAGCGCATCCTCCCGCCGTTCGACCGCGAGATCGCGCAGCGCGTGACGATGCACGCCAAGAAGCGCGGCATCGTCGTCGAGACGGGCGCGCGCGTCGGGCGCATCGCCGGCGAGCCGGGCGCCATGCAGGTCGCGTTCACGGACAAGAAGGGTGCCGAGCGCGTAGCCGAGGGCGCGGGCGTCCTCATCGCTACCGGTCGCAAGGCTGCGACGGAGGGGCTCTTCTCGGCGGGCGCGGAGCCGACCCTCGAGCGGGGCGCCATCGTGGTGGACGAGCATGGCATGAGCTCGATCGAGGGCGTCTACGTGATAGGCGATGCCCGGGCGCACGGCGTGCAACTGGCCCATGCGGCCGAGGCGCAGGCTCGCAACGTGGTCGCCGTCATCGCGGGCGAGAAGCCGCCGGTGGACGAGCTGCTCATCCCCTCCTGCGTCTACCTCTCCCCCGAGGTGGCGAGCGTGGGACTCACCGAGGACGATGCCAAGACCTTCGGTCTCAACGTGGTGTGCGGCAAGGCGCTCACCGGGGCAAACGGGAAGTCGCTCATCGAGGGCAGCGAGGCGGGCTATGCGAAGCTCGTGTTCAGCGCGGAAACGGGGGCCATCTTCGGCGCGCAGCTCGTGTGCCCGAGGGCAACCGACATGATCTCCGAGCTGTCGCTGGCGATATCGCTCAGGGCGACGGCCGCGCAGATCGCCAGCGTGGTGCACCCGCATCCCACCGTCTCCGAGATGATCGCCGAGGCTGCCCGCGCCGCCCTCTAGCCGCCAACCTGTCCCCTTTGTCATGACAAAGGGGACTGTCCCCCTTGTCATGCGTCTACCTGGGGAAATGTCCTAGGCCTGGGCAGACGGCAGATACCAGTAGCTGTGGTAGCCGTGGAGGAAGGTGAGCGCGCCCGCGGGCATCTGCGTGAGCGCGTTAAAGACGTTGATGAAATCACCCGACGCGGAGATGAACGAGAACAGGCCGAAGTAGCCCAGGAGCTTGAGCGACGGGTTGATGAGGAAGATGACGAGCGGGATGATGCCGAGCACGATGGCCGGGAAGAGGCTCAGGATGATGAACCGGCCTTTGGTCATGTCCTCGGATCCCACCACGAAGAGCATCCCCTGGCGGAGGTTGGTGTAGAGGTAGACGTCCTCGCGAAACCATATCGCATGCAGGAACTCATGCGGAATCGCAAACACCAGCGAGAGCAAGATGCCCAGCGTGATGGTGAAGTCGGAAAAATCCATGCCGCCGGAGCGCCAGATGACGAGTGCGCCGAGGGGGATGAGGAGCGCGAGGGCGATGCCGTTGGCCACAAGGGCCGTGGTCGTGGTGCTGTCGGGCTCGCGGAATGCCACGGCACCTGCCGGCAGCGGATCGCGCTGCGGCAGGTCCGCCTCGTCTCCTGAGAATCTCCCCTGGTAGTGGAACCGCATCGTCGCTCCTCAGATCAGCTACTTCTGCCCCAAGTTAAGCACAGCCGAGGCGATGGCACAGAGAAGCCCTCCGATGCACCAGGCGAGCCAGAAGTACTGCTGGAAGAAGTTCTGCTCATACATGCCCCAGAACATGAGGCAGAGCCCGACGATGGTGGCGATGAGCATGATGATTCCGCAGACGAGGCCGAGCTTGCGGTTGCGGCGCACCTTGGCAAGCACGGCCGGCGCGCGCTCCTCGCCCACGATGCTCGCGACCTCCTCCTCGGTAAGCTCGGAGAGGGCGCTCACGTTGTAGTCCTCCACGTCAATGCGCCCCGAGGCGAGGGCCGCACGGACGATGACGAAGACGCCGAGCGCGACCAGGGCGAGAAACGCCGCATGGAAGATGCGCGAGTCGTGGATGGCCCCCACGGCCACACCGACGAGAACGGCGCCGATGCCCAGGGCGAGCTCGGTGCCGAAGCGACGGCGCACCTGCTCCTTCTCCTCGGAGGTGTAGAAGTCCTCGATGAAGGGGTGCGCCTTCGAGAATGCGTCGTCCGCGAAGGCCGCCGGTAGCAGGATGCCGAGGCCGACGGCGATGCCGACGAGCGTGGCGATGGCGGAGAAGGTATCTTGGTCGAACGGCTGCGGAGCGAGCCCTTCGACCAGCGCTGCCACGGCAACGCCGAAGATGATGATGCCCACGCCTGCGGCGATGCGCAGGGCGACGGAGCGCTTGTGCTCGTCGTAGCCGCACACGTCGGCGAGGGCCGCCACCGTCGGGACCGCCTGCGCGGGCTCGGCTGCGCGGCCGGTGAGGTCGCCCGAGACGAGCTCGTCGAGCGTGCAGTCGAAGATCTGGGTGATCTTGATCAGCTTGTCCATCTCGGGGTAGGCGCGCTCGGCCTCCCACTTGGTAACGGACTGGCGGGAGACGCCCACCAGCATGGCAAGCTGCTCCTGGGTCATGTTGCGCGTGGCGCGCAGGTGCTGGAGATTGTCGCGAAAGCTCATTGCCGTTCCTTGTCTCTTCGGCGGGTGGATGATGGTACCCATGCTGCGGTTGCAACAAGGCGCAATCCACCAATCCCAGGCTGCATTTTCCCACATGGCCATGCGCCCACGGGTTGCAATGCGCAGGTACAGCGCGCTACCGCCGTTGTCATCGAGAGCGGAACAGGTCGTCGTGCGTACCCGTGCGCTGGAAGACCGCAAGCCCGTTGCCCGTCTTCCAGATGAGGAGCCAATCCCCAGCATGGGCGACGTGGCACTCGTTGCTGCCCGACCACTCGCCCTTGAGGGTGTGCATGTCGTGATGTCGGATGAGCTCGAGACGCGACGCGAGCGTGTCCTGGAGGATGAGGTCCACCAGCTGCTTGAGGGGCTCGAGATTGCGCCCCTTGCGAGCCAGCTTCTTTGAATCGCGGAGGAAATGCGGTGTGTACTTCGCCTGGAGCATGAGCTACACCCCCATCTCTTCGAACATCTCCGCAGCACTCGCAAATCCCGAACCGCCCTTGGCGATGATCTCGTCGGCCTCGCGAATGGACTCGAGCGACTCGGCGTTGGGCTGGGGGTCTTCAAGCGAGATGGGGATGCGACGCTCCCGCACGATCTGCTTGTAGAACGCGCGCGTGACCGAGGAGAGGTCGAGCCCGAAGTACTCCGCGATGGCCGCCGCCTCGCGCTTGGTCTCGCTGTCGACGCGCACCGTGACCGAACTTGCTGCCATATGCACCTCCTTTCCCAGACGTAAGACATTAGATATACAACGTAAGTATATCATCTTACGCCTGTCCTGATCTTTCCTTGTAGCAATTAAAACATGTGTTCCCTATGTAATTGGATTTACGCTGGCAGAAGGTCTGCATAAGAAAGCCGGCCCCGAAGGGCCGGCCGGGGGATGACTCCTGGCGTCCAGGAATCAGACTGTAGGCTCCGTCTCCTTGCGCATCAACGCAAAGGCAACGAAGCACAGCACCGCCTCCACGATGACGAACATGAAGTAAGGCGGGAAGAGCACCATGCCCACGGCGTAGAGGATTCCAGCCGTGAGGGCGAAGCCTGCCTTGTTCGTAAACAGGCCAATCGCATTGAACACGACCGCCAGCGCTACCACGAGCAGCGAGGGCAAAACTATGAGCGAGGCAATCGAGGCACCAGCCTGACTTGCGCTACTTCCCTCTGCACTCGTCGCCCCACTCCAATACACGACGCTATACGCAAGGTAGGCAATCCCCAGGAGCATGGCCACGAGGAGCAGCTTGTTGAGCTTCTTCATGCGAGGTCACCCCTAGGAGAGCGCGAAGGTGCCCTCGGCGAGGATCGCGTTGTCGAAGGACATGAGCTCTGTTACCTCAACCTCAATCTCTGAGAGATCCTGCAGCTCATACGCCAGGTCGACGAGCACGGTCGTACCCGGACGGATGTCCGTCGAGTAGTTGTCGTTTTCCTTGCCCTCGACGAAGAACTGAGAATCGCACTCTATGCCGTTCTGGAAGACCTTGGGGTAAACCGCGAAGGCGAAAGAGGTCGTCTTGTCCGAGTTGTTCGTGAAAGAGTACGTAACGATGGCGCAGTCCTTGCCCTCGTAATCCTTGCCCAGGCGCACGCCCTCAATCGTCACCCCGTAGTCGGACGCAGGAGCAGCTTCCGCCGGTGCCGCCTCCGCCGAAGCGGCCTCGGCCTCCTGCGGCTGCTCTGCAGACTCGGCCTGCGTCTCCTCAGTAGCTGCAGTCTCCTGCGTTGATCCCCCCGACGTGCTGGACGAACCGCACCCGGCAAGGGCCACGGCAAGCGCCCCGGCAACAACGGCCATCGCGAACTTCATCCTGCTTGCCTTCATTTGCATACCTCCGATTGAACTTCGACGCCATCTGCGTCGCTCAATCCGAGTCTATGCAGCAGAAACTAGCCATTCATTAGCTGGCAGCTGAATCCTCCTTGCCACGGGCAAGCATTCTGGGAACGGCAAGCCTGAAGCCCCCATCGGGCACCGGGATCTCAACTCCCACGAGCATGCGCACCACCCAGAGCATGAATGCGAGGACCAGTATTGGCACGCCGCAGGAGAGCACCAGCATCACGGCAACAGACTCGGTGAACGTCCCAATCATCTTCGGGACCTCCGCCACCTTGTCACCGACTGCATTCACGGCATTGCCCGCTGCGGTCTGGAGATTGCCGAGCTGCTGCTGGAAGAACTCAAATGGGTTGGCAGCCGCCTTGCCATCCGCCTCCTCAGCCGTCTCCTGCGCAGCCTCCTCGATTATCTGGGCTGTCTCCACCGCCTCATTTACCGACTCGTCGTACGTGGCCTCGATGTTCGACGAGATGAACGTGCTCAGGGGGACGGTGATCGTCAGCACGATGGCCACCGCGAAGATCTTGGCCGCCAGGGCCAGCGATCTGCCTCGGGCTCCCTCATCTCGGCTGATGACCAATCCATGCAAGGCAATTAGGCACGCCATTGGTATGAGGACGACCGTGGCTCCAAGGCCAAATGTCGTGAGCAGGTACTTTTCGAGCAGAATTGCCGCCAAGACGATGAGGAGCATCTTCCCCAAATCGGCAAGCTGGGTTGCCTGAGCAGAGCCGATGTCGTCGGGAAGGAGGCTCAGTGCAGTCGACGCGCCGACGGTCGCTGCCGTGAGCGCCATCACGTTCCCCTTCTTCTCATCCAGCGACTCGATGGTGTGAGAGTAGGTTTGCGGCGATCCCGCTACACGAGAGAGAACCAAGGCCGACAGCAGGGCAACGACAACCAGAGCGATTGCAATTACCCTTCTCTGCTTGGCCGGCATCTCCCGAACGGCCTCCTGAGCAACCTCGCTCAGCTCGTCTTTTGCGCTCACGCTTTCCTGCGACATACCGCCTCCTGCCCTCGTAGCTCCCCTGATTCCCATGCTATCACCCGGCAAATGGCCGGTTGCCTAGTCGGGTCAGGGAACAGGGCAGATGGCCGGATAGCTCTTTACGTCTGGATGGTCTGCTCGCCCTGACCCCAAAGCAGGTCGTCGCAGGCTGGGAGGGAGAGGCCGCGCTCGAGCGCGTAGGCGATGATGAAGTCGCGTCTCACGAAGCTGCGCAGTGCGCTCGCCCCGCCACGTTCGAGCAGCTCGCAGGCATCGGACGCCCCCAGTCCCAGGCCAAAGGCGAGCTGGATGAGCTTGTCACGCGATGCCCTGCGCTGGCCTGCGATTATCTGGTAGCCGAAGGTGGGGTTGAGCCGCGAGGCGCGGATGACGTCGCTCCGCACGAGCGAACGCTCGGCCATGACGTCGGCGAGCCATGCGTCCAGCGCACGTCCGTCAAACTCCGCACGCGCGAGCAGGGGCCGAAGCCCCGACCTGCCCGATGCGAACGAATCCCACCACATGCGCTTCCCCCAAAGTTTCGAGGGAAATGATGGGCGAGCGTACGCCGAGATTCATTAGCTGATAGCTAACTCTAGATCTTGATGAAGCCGAAGAGCACGAGGACCAGGTAGACGACGAACAGCACGGCTATGGCAACGAACACGGTAATCGCAATGCTCGCGGCGAGCGTCATCAGCCTGAGGGGCACCGTCTTGTTCGCATAGCGGCCCCGCGCCTGCAGGGCACGCTCGATCTCGACGAAGGCGAGGAAGAAGACGACCCCGTAGAAGACGCCGAAAACCGGGTGGTCTGACGGCGTGGCGTTCGCGCCCAGGGCGAGCTTCTCGCGCAGCAACATCACCACCAGCGTCTCCATGAGCAGGAACACGCACCCCAGCACGATGTGCGCCACCTTCTCATACCAGGGCCCGCTCGCAATGCCCGCGAGCATCCCGCGGAAGACGTCGCCGATGCTCGCCGATGGCGCAGCAGCTGCCGGCACGCTGGACAGCGTCATCCGAGGCACCTGCTCCGCAACCGATCCCGTCGGCATCATGGGAGACGGCGGCGCACCCGGCACCGCTCGACCCTGTAGCTGTGCCTGCGCAGGCTGGCTTGCCACCGGCTGGGGCACTGCGGGCTCCGGCGTCACCGGTCGAGGGGCCACCACGCCCGCCTTCCCCACGGCCTCCCCCACCGCGCGGGCAAACTCCGCCGCTGAGGAATACCGCGAGCTGGGCTCGAACGCGCAGGCCCACCCGATCACCTCGGCCAGCCCGTTCGGCACGTACTCCTCATCCGCCAGGCGCGTCTCGAACCCCTCCGTCCCCGGCGCGAGCCCCGTGAGCATGAAGGCCAGCACGCGACCCATCGACCACACGTCCGAGCGTGCGTCGGTCTGCGCGAAGCCATACTGCTCCGGCGCGGCGAATCCCCAGGTGCCGAGGTGTGTCGTATCGTGCGTCGCCTCATCGGAATGCCTGCGGGCGATCCCCAGGTCGATGAGGCGCGCGCCGCCGGGCGTGATGATCACATTGCCCGGCGAGATGTCGCGGTGCACGATGCCATGATCATGCAGGCACTGAGCCGCAGCGGCAACGTCAACGATGATGTCCGCCGCCTCATGCGGCAGGAGCACCCCGCGCCGCGCCATCATCTGCGAGAGCGGCTCACCCTCCACGTACTCGTACACCACAACGAACTCGTCCGGCAGCTCGTAGATGTCCACTACGTCCGGCAGCAGCTCGTCGTCTATCGTCGCGAGGGTCCGCCAGGCATCCTCATTGGCCAGCGCCATCGTGATGCGCTTGCGCACGAGGGGGCCCTGCTCGCCGTACATCACTAGCTCCGTGGCGCCAGCCTCACCCTTGGCGAGCACGCTCACCAGGCGGTATTCGTCGTCGTGCTCCACGGCCGCGAGCACCTCATCGTCGGTCATGCTAGTCCTCCCCCACGAGCGTCTCCTCGCCCAGGCGGAAGAGCTCGTCGTCGGCCTGCTCACGCGTGAGTCCGCGCTCGAGGCAGTGGATGAGGATGGCATCGCGGCGCTGCTTCACCCAGAGCTCGCTCACGCCGGCGAGCCTTAGGACGCGCTGCGCCTCCTTGAGCGTGCAGCGCATGCCGAAGGCCAGCTTGATCGCGGTGTCGCGCCCGGGGAAGCGATCGCCTTGGAATATCTGGTAGCAGAAGGTGTTGTTGATGCCGGAGGCGCGGATGACCTGCGCGCGCGTAATCCCCTTCGCCGTGATGAGCTCGGTGAGGTACTCGGCCAGGCTGCGCTCCTCGACGGGCTCCTCGGCGAGGTACGCCTCGGGCGAGCTGCACGCAAGCAGCCTCTCGAGGAGGTCGTCCGTGAGGATGTCGTCGATGCTCTCGCCTGCCATGCTTTCCGCCTATCTTCACCGCTTTTCACAAGCGTACAACCTGTGTCCGATGCCTATGAGCGAGATTGCGAAATAGCCCCTCAGCCGATCCCCTGTTCCTCGCACCAAGCCAGGAAGCTCTCGGGGCCAATCGCCGTAACTCCTATGAAGGGAAAGTCTTTGAGATTGTTGGTGAGAATGATTCCCTTCGCGTAGACGGCTGCCTCAAGAAACGGCTTGTCCTTGCGATCGGGGTAGACGACGTAGCCGATGTGATTGGGAACAAGCTCCACACCCACGCGCCTGACCACTTCGATGAGTGCGGAGGCCTCTTGCTGGAGCCCCCGCATCGTAATGATGGGCCGAGAGAGGACGTCTTCGTACTCGGCCATAATCTGCGAGCTATAACAAAGCTCGAATTGCGTGGCGCCGCCCACGACCTTTCTCAGCGCGGCCATATTCGAGCCACGCGGCGCAAGTAGCGCCGCGACGAGAACATTCGTATCGACGACAACAGGTATCATTGCGCGACCAGTGCGTCTGCCATACGCTTCTCTCGTGCGGCCTCTACATAGGCGACTATGTCATCGACCGAAGGATCGGGGAGGCCGCTTGCCTCGATCTTTCGTTCGGCAGAATCGGCGATCCTGTCGAGCGTCTCGAGCGCATTGGCCTCGGCGTCGAGCTCGGAGAGCAGGAATGTGCGAACGGCCTGAGAGAGGGTTGTCCCTCGCATCGCGTAAAGCCGCGTGAGTCGCGCCTTATCTTCGGGCTTGACCCGCACGCGGATGACTTCTGTGGCTGCCATGATGACCCACCCCCTCTGTAGCCACATTGTAGCACTATCTGTGGCACCATGAGAGGCGGGTCAGCTTTGATGACACCAGGGACAGCTCTCGCCTGTCATGCTCCCCACCTAGAACTTGTCCGCCATCGCGTAGGTCTTGGCACGCAGGCTCTCGATGGCCGACGGGATCTCGTCCAGGTCGTACGGCGTCATCTGGTACACCCAGTTGAGCCAGTTGCGCCACAGCAAGTTCGCGTGCGCGCGCCAGGTGAAGGCCGGCTGGTTCTCCGGGTCGTCGTTGGGGAAGTAGTTCTGCGGCAGGTTGATGGGCAGCCCCTGGTGGAAGTCGCGCCAGTACTCGTCGGCCAGCGTGTCGCGACCATACTCGTAGTGGCCCGTCACGTAGATCTCGTGGAAGTCGGGCGTCGCGATGAGCGCGGGTCCAGTCACGTGGCTATACGAGAGTGACTGCAGCTCCGGGTGCTCGCGCAGCGCCGCCGCGTCGATGGCCGCATGGCGCGAGTGGGGCATGTTGTGGATCTCGTCGAAGCCGTTGGTGAGGAAGTTGTACTCGTCCACCAGGCGCTGCGGGAACACGCCGAAGAGCTTCGAGCCCAGCTGGCGCTTGGGGATCTGGTAGAGGTGCCAGAGCCCGGCCAGCGCTGCCCAGCACAGGTACATCGTCGAGAACACGTGCGACTGGCTCCAGTCGATGATCTCGCAGAGCTCGTCCCAGTAGTCGACGTCAGCGTAGTCGAGGTGCTCCACCGGCGCGCCCGTTATCACCAGGCCGTCGTAGTTCTTGTCGCGGAAGGCGTCGAAGGTGTCGTAGAACTTGACGAGGTGGTCTTGCGAGACGTGCGCGGCCTCATGCGTCGACACGCGCATGAAGTCGACCTCCACCTGCAACGGGCTCTTGGAGATGAGCCGCAGGATCTGCGTCTCCGTCTCGATCTTCTTGGGCATGAGGTTGAGGATGGCAACGTGCAGGGCGCGGATGTCCTGGCTGTTTGCCGCATCCTCCTCCAGCGCGAAGATGCGCTCCTCGCGAAGCGTCTGCTTTGCGGGAAGTCCGTCGGGAATGCGGATGGGCATGCGCTACCTCCTCAAGGTGCGTGGGACGTGCCGGCGCGGCTAGATGGTCGCCAGCGCCTGGTCGAGGTCGGCGATGATGTCGTCGGCAGACTCCAGACCGCACGACAGGCGCACCAGGCCGGGCTCGACGCCACTCGCCATGAGCTGCTCGTCGGTGAGCTGGCGATGCGTCGAGGTGGCGGGGTGCAGCGCGCAGGTGATGCTGTCGGCGACGTGGACCTCCTGCGAGATGAACTCGAACGAGTCGAGGACCTTCGCCGCCTGCTCGCGGCCGCCCTCGAACACGACGCTGATGACGCCGCACGAGCCCTGGGGCAGGTACTTCTGCGCGAGGTCGTAGTCGGGGATCGAGGGGAGGCCCGGGTAGTTCACGCGGGCCACCTTGGGATGCGCCTCGAGCCACTCGGCGACGCGCTGGGCGTTCTCGACGTGGCGCGCCATGCGCAGCGGCAGCGTCTCGAGCGATTCGTTGAGGATGAAGGCCACGGCGGCGCTCTGGTAGCAGCCCAGGTCGCGGATGAGCTGGACGCGGGCCTTCGTGATGTAGGCCGCCTCGCCGAACGCCTCGGTGTAGGTGAGGCCGTGGTACGACTCGTCAGGCGTCACCAGGCTCGCGAAGCGCGGGCTGCCGTCGGCCAGCTTGGGCGCGGCCCAGTCGAACTTGCCGGAGTCCACGATCACGCCGCCCACGGTGAGCGCGTGGCCGTCGATGTACTTGGTGGTGGAGTGGGTGACGATGTCGGCGCCCCACTCGAAGGGACGGCACAGGGCCGGCGTGGGGAAGGTGTTGTCGATGATGAGGGGGACGCCGGCCTCGTGCGCGGCATCTGCGTAGGTCTCGAGGTCGAGGACGGCAAGCGCAGGGTTTGCCACCGTCTCGCCGAAGATGCACATCGTGTTGGGGCGCACCTCCGCGAGGATCTCCTCCTTGGTGGCGCGCGGGCTCACGAAGCTGCACTCGACGCCGAAGCGCTTTAGCGTGACGGAGAGCAGGTTGACCGTCCCACCGTAGATGGCCGAGCTCGAGATGATGTGGTCGCCGGCGCTCGCGACGTTCATGATGGCGACGAAGTTCGCCGCCTGGCCAGAGCTGGTGAGAAGCGCCCCGACGCCGCCCTCGAGCGCGGCGATCTTCTTCTCCGTGGCCTCGCAGGTGGGATTCGAGAGACGGGAGTAGAAGTGGCCCGCGCTCGTGAGGTCGAAGAGGCTTGCTATCTCGTCGGTCGAATCGTAGGGGAACGTGGTGGACTGATAGATGGGAAGCGCGCGCGGCTCGCCGTTTCCGGGCTCGTAGCCGGCATGCAGTGCGATGGTGCTGATGTCCATGAGGACTCCCTAGCTCGTGAATGTGCGTGCGAACAAGTATAGACATATGACAAGGGGGACAGTCCCCTTTGTCATGACAGAAGGGACAGGTTTGGCAATGTGAAAAAAGGCTGGTTCTCATTTCGCATTGCCGAAGCTGGCGAAGTGCCCCATACTGGCACTCATGGATACGACATTTGCCGAGCTCGGGCTAAACGAGCAGATTCTCGCCGGGGTCGAAGCCCTCGGCTTCACCCAGCCCACCCCCGTCCAGGAGCAGGCCATCCCGCTCGTGCTGGAGGGTCGCGACGTCATCGCCTCCGCCCAGACGGGCACGGGCAAGACGGCGGCCTTCACCCTGCCCACCCTGCAGCTCATCGGCACGCGCAAGAAGAAGCGCCGCCGCAGGCGCGGCCCCTCCGAGCAGAAGGACTCCGCCGCCTCCCAGCCGCAGGCGAAGGGCCCGCTCGCGCTCGTGGTCACGCCCACGCGCGAGCTCGCGCAGCAAATCGAGAGCGTGGCCGAGGCCGTGTGCGCGAAAACCGGCCAGCGCGCCGTCATCGTCATAGGCGGGGCGCGCTTCGACCGCCAGATCAAGGACCTCAAGGCCGGCTGCGACCTGCTCGTCGCCACGCCCGGCCGCCTCATCGACCTCATGGAGCGCAAGGTTGTCGACCTCTCGGGCGTGCGCATCGCCATCCTCGACGAGGCCGACCGCATGCTCGACATGGGCTTCTGGCCCAGCGTCCGCCGCATCATGCGCGCCCTGCCCCGCAAGAGGCAGACGCTGCTGTTCTCGGCCACCATCCCGCCGTCCATCAAGGGCACCGTCGACAACATGCTCGACGACCCCGCCTACGTGGAGATCGCCGCGCTGGGCGAGACGGCCGACACCGTGGAGGAGCACCTCTGCCCCGTCACCCAGGGGCAGAAGACGCAGCTCCTGCAGGCGCTCCTTGCCGACGAGGCGCTCGAGCGCGTGCTCGTGTTCTGCCGCACCAAGACCCGCGTGGACGACGTCGCCCGCACGCTCAAGCGCGCCGGCGTGAGCTCAGCGATGATGCACGCCGACCGTTCGCAGAAGGATCGCGAGAAGGCGCTCGCGCGCTTCCGCGAGGGCAAGCTGCGCGTGCTCGTGGCAACCGACGTGATGAGCCGCGGCATAGACGTCTCGGGCATCGACGCCGTGGTGAACTACGACGTCCCCATGGACCCGGAGGACTACGTGCACCGCATCGGCCGCACGGGGCGCGCGGGTGCCACGGGCCATGCCTACACCTTCGTGGCGCCCGACGAGATCACGCCGCTGCGCGAGATCGAGTACTTCACCAAGTCGCTCGTTCCCGTCCACGACCTCGAGGGCTTCACCTACGACGAGGGCCGCATCGTGCCTAATCCCGGCCGCTCCACCACGAAGACCAAGCGGACGATGTTCTCGGGGTCGCGCTCGCGGGGCCGCGGCCCTGCCGGAGGTCGCTTCGGCCGCCACTTCTAGCCCCACCTGACAAGAGGGACAGTCCCCTTTGTCATGACAAAGGGGACAGGTCTTACCTGCAGCTACGGCAGATGGAGCTGCGGGCAGGCGTCACGCTAGTCGTCTGCGAGGAGCACCTTGTCGTCGTCGAGGGCGTGGCCGGCGCTCGTGCGGAAGAGCTCGAGCAGGTCGGGCACCTCCATCTTGGCCCGCTCATCCCCCGAGACGTCGGCCACGATGCGGCCGCCATCCATCACCAGCGTGCGCGAGCCCATCTCGAGCGCGCTCGCGAGGTTGTGCGTAATCATCAGCGTGGTGGTGTTGCGTTCCTCGGTGATGCGGCGCGTGAGCTCGAGGATGCGTTCGGTGGCCTCGGGGTCGAGCGCCGCCGTATGCTCGTCAAGCAGCAGGACGTCCGGGTTTCCGATGGTGGCCATCAGCAGCGTCACCGCCTGGCGCTGGCCGCCGGAGAGCATCCCCACCTTCACGTCCATGCGATCCTCCAGGCCGAAGCCCAGCTTGGCGAGCTCGCCGCGGATGAACTCCCTCCTATCGCCGCTCATCGCGAAGTGCAGGCTCGACGCCTTCGAACGGCCGTAGGCGAGCGCTACGTTTTCGGCGACGGTGAGGTTGGGCGCCGTGCCCTTCATCGGGTCCTGGAACACGCGCGAGAGCGTACGGGCGCGACGGTAGTCGGGCAGGAGCGTCACGTCGTGGCCGGCGATGCGCACCATCCCCTCCTCGGGCGTTATGGTGCCGGCGATGGCGTTGAACAGCGTCGACTTGCCCGCGCCGTTCGACCCAACCACGCAGGCGAACTCCCCGGCATCCATGCCGAGGTCGACGTCGAAGAGGGCGTGCTGCTCCATGGCCGTGCCCTGGTTGAAGGTCTTGGTGAGGTCGCGGACGTCCAGCATCCCCTCGGAGGCGCCGGACGCCTCGTAGGCCTTGGCCTTCGCCCGCACCGCGCGCTTCTCGGCAGCCCCGGCCGCGGCGGCGCGGATGGCCGGCAGCGACATGAACAGCGCGACCAGCGTGGCCGTGATGAGCTTGAGCGCGTTTGAGTCGAGGATGTCCATCGCGAGCGCCGTCTGCAGCACGATGCGATAGACCACCGACCCGAGCACTGCGGTCACGAGCCCGGCCGTCACCGAGCGACCACCGCCCAGGAGCTCGCCGATGATCACCGATGCCAGGCCGACGACCACCATGCCCGTCCCGGAATTGATGTCGGCATAGCCCTGGTACTGCGCGATCAGCGCGCCGGTGAGCCCCACGAGGCCGTTGGCCAGCGCAAGGCCGGCCAGGCGGAAGAGTGCCGTGTTGATGGAGCTGGCGCGGCACATCTCCTCGTTGTCGCCGGTAGCCCGCATGGCGAGGCCGCTCTCGGTGCGGAAGTACACCGCGAGCAGCGCCACCACGGCGCACACGATCGCGATGATGACGATCATCTTCGCGTGAGCGGCGGCCATGCCGGGGACCAGCGCCATCAGCGGCTCGTAGATGCGCGACGCGTCGAGGAGGCTCACGTTGGGCGCGCCCAACACGTAGATGTTGACGCTGTACAGGCCCGTCATCGTGATGATGCTGGCCAGGAGGGGGTTGATCTTCGCCTTGGTGATGAGCAGGCCCGTCACCGAGCCCGCGCACGCCCCGCCCAGCACGCCCAGCACGAGCCCGAGCGCCGGATGGCCCGCCACCGCGCAGCGCGCCGATATGGCAAGACCAAGGCCGAAGGTGCCGTCGACCGTGAGGTCGGCCATGTCGAGGATGCGGAACGTGATGTAGACGCCCACGGCCAACAGCGAATACTCGAGGCCGAGCATGATGGCGTCAAAGCCGAGCACTGCGAAGTTCATCTGACTCTCCCAAACGTTAGCGCCTCGTACCAAGCAGGCGATGCCGGGGCGGCAAGATCGCGCCCCGGCATGCGCCCGCGTCCATTCCGTCCCAGCTTACCCCTCGACGATGATCGACGGGTCGTCGGGGATCTCCACGCCCAACTTCTCGGCCGTGGCCTTGCTCACGAGCTTCTCCACATCGCTGACGCGGATGGCCGGCACATCGGCGGCCTTCTTGCCCTCGAGCAGCTCGACCGCCAGCTCGGCGGAGTACGACCCGATGGCCTCGTTGCCGCAGGCGATGGAGACGAGCGCGCCGTCGCGCACCATCACCGGGTCGGAGCCGAAGACGGGCACGCCCGCGTCGAGGCCCGCGGCCACCACGGCCGGCATGGCGTCCTGGATCACGGTGTCCTGCGGCACGTAGATGCAGCCGCAGCTCTGAGCGAGGGTGGTCGCCGCCTGCTGCACCTCGGAGGAATTGGCCACCGACTTCTCCACGTAGGAGACGCCGTTGCCGTCCAAGTGCTCCTTGAGGTTGTTGATGGGGTCGACCGCCGCATCGGACGCCGTGCAGTAGAGCATGCCCACCGGCTTGCCGGCCACCGCCGGCATGAGCTCGACGCCGAAGTCGTAGACGTCGGAGGCGGGCACGAAGTCGGAGGTGCCGGTGATGTTCTTGTCGGGCGACTCCATGCTGGAGAGCAGGCCCGCGCCAACCGGGTCGGTGACGGAGATGAACACCATGGGCATAGGGAGCTCGGCGTTCACGCAGGCCTGCGCGCTCGGGGTGGCGATGGCGGCCACGAGGTCGTAGTCGCTCGTCTTGAGCTTGCTCGCGATCTGGTTCATGACGTCGGAGTCGCCTTGGGCGTTCTCCACGTCGTAGACCACGTTGTCGTAGCCCAGCTCGGCCATGCGCGACTTGAAGCCGTCCATCATCGAGGTGAAGGCGCCATTCTCGACGATCTCGACGAAGCACACCTTGGTGGCGTCGTCGCCGCCCGAGCCCTCGCCTGCCGCATCGCCGGAGCCCGAGGCGCCGCAACCGGCAAGCCCCATCAGCGCCAACGCGCCGGCGCCGCCGACCATCGACACGAACGAACGGCGGGTCATCGTGCTGTTCTCTACAGTCCTCTTCATGATGCTCTCCCCTTCCGGAGTAGTTCCGGACGAGGCCGAGGGAGGTCCCGCCCGGTTGGACGGGTAAAAGAAAACGCCCGTCCTTGGCCATTGGTCTCAAGGACAAGCGTGGAATTCGCCTGCGGTGCCACCTTGATTGACGTCTTTCGACATCCCCTCGTGGATGCTGTCACATCCTGCTCTGTGACGGGAGCTCCCGTCGCGACTTCTGCCTCGCGGCTTCTTCGCGCCCTCAGCGGGTCCATTGTGCCTGCCTGCCACCGCCTGGATCTCAGCTGCCCAGACTCTCTGTAGGTACATCCTCAGGCTTTACTTCCGCTTCATCGGTTTGGCAACGCTATTCGGTTGCGAGTGACTTTATCCCTACGGCGCAACGCTTGTCAACTGCCGACTCCAAGCTGCAACAATGGGCTTGCCCGCAGCGCCAGGCTCCCCTAGCCGGCGCTCTCCGCCGATGACCCATCGGCCGTGGACTCGCCCTGCGCGCCCTCAGACGTCTCCGACGTCGAGCCCCAGTCGATGTCCACCACGTCGCCGATGACGTTGCTCGTGGTGTCGATGATCCACTGGTACGGGTCGCCGAGGCCGACGAGCAGCTCGTTGGATGCGGCCAGCTCGCGGCTGTAGTCGCGCATGAGGTACACCGTGTCGCGGCCATCTGCCCAGTGCTCGATGGTGGGATGCCACACCAGGTTCTCCAGCTTGATGCCCGTGGGATAGTACGCGGTGGGCTCAGTCCCATCCGTCGCCTCGGCCTCGGAGGACGCGTCGGCCTGAGCGGCATCGTCGCTGGCAGCCGCATCGCCGCCTTCGGTCGTCGCCTCGGGCGAGGTGGGCTCCACCTTGACGAAGTCGCAGCTGAACATGCCGCCCAGGATGCACTCGGGATTGTCGTGGTAGCCGCTCACGAAGTCGCCCATGCCGTGCACGACGAGCATCTTGCCGCCATCGGCGCGGTCGAGCCACTCGATGGGCTGGATCCAGTGCACGTGGCTGCCGATCACCAGGTCGACGTTGGCCTGCGCGCATGCATACGACCAGGTCACCTGGTCGGGACTGGGCGTGTTGGTGTACTCGATGCCGGTGTGCAGGTACACCACGACGGCGTCGGCCACCTCGCGGGCGCGGGCCACGTCGGCCTTCATGCGATCCTCGTCCCACCAGGTGGAATAGTAGTAGTTGGGCAGGTCGGACAGCTCGTAGCCATTCTGCCCGTAGCTGTAGGACAGGAAGGCGATGCGCACCCCGTTGCACTCGACCACGCGCGGCGTCTGGTAGTCCTCCTCGGTGGCGTAGCTGCCGATGACGGCGATCTCGGAATACTGCTCGTCGAACATCTTCTGCTGGTGCTCGATGGCATCCACCCAGATGTCGTAGATGTGGTTCGAGTTGCTGTTCATCACGCGCCAGCCCGTGTCGTAGATGGCCTCGGCCATGCTCTCGGGCGTGTTGTAGCTGGGATAGCCGGCGTAATTGAAGTAGCTCATCCCGCCCATGATCGTCTCCTGGTTGATGAAGGAGACGTCATAGCTGTCCTGGATGTAGGGCTTGACGTGCTCGTAGAGGGGATGGAAGTCGTAGGTCTGCGTGCCGTCCTCGCCCACGGGACTCCACGAGGCGACGAGGTCGAGGAGATTGGCGTTGATGAGGTTGTCGCCCACGGCGGAGAAGCTCACGCGCCCCTCGCCGCTCGCGGTAGTTCGCCCCTCGTCGTAGAGCCGGTAGGCGGGCTTGGCGGGGGTCTCCTCCGTGGCCGCGGCCGCCGGGATGAGCTGCATGCTGCGCACGTCCGGGTTGAGCTGCTGCTCCTCGGCCTGCTGCCCGTCATCGCCGGACGACGAGCACGAGCGCACGCAGCCGCCGACGAGCATGACGAGCCCGATGACGAGGAAGAGCGCGAGCACCCCGAGGATGCCGGGGACGAGCCAGCTGGGGAGGGCGTCGAGGGCGTTGGCTATGGGCGAGCGCCTGCGTGAGCGCGCGGCGCCGGCAGCGGCGGGCCTGGCCTGGCGTTGGCCGGCCTGCTGACGTGCCTGGGCGGGACGACGCTGCGTTGACGCGGTCGCCCGCTGGGCCGATGGCTGCTGCTGAGCCGGAGCTGCCGCAGGGCGAGCTGCCTGCTGACGGCTGGCCTGCGGGCGGGCCGTCTGCTGACGGGCGGCGGCCGCAGCCTGATTCTGGGCCGTAGCCTGCGGGCGCGCTGCCTGCTGCGGGCGGGCTGCCTGCGGGCGACCCTGCGCCTGCGCGTCCGAAGACGCCGCATGCTGCTGGGCTTGCGCGCGCGTCGAGATGCGCTGCGAGCGCCGCGCGGGCTGTGGCGCGCCGCGCCTCGTGCTGCCGTCCTGCTCGGCCATTGCCTGCCGCCCTCCTGCTATGCCTGCGAACCGCCTACTTGCGGTGCCCTCGATAGTACTCGATGAGCGCCTTGGTCGAGGCATCCTGCTCGGCCAGCGCCGCGTCGTCGTGGAACGCGGGCGTTATCTGCTTGGCAAGCTGCTTGCCCAGCTCGACGCCCCACTGGTCGTAGGAGTCGAGCCCCCACACCGTGCCCTCGACGAAGGTGATGTGCTCATAGAGCGCGATGAGCTCGCCGAGCGCATGCGGGGTGAGCGCCTCGCCGAAGATCGACGTCGTGGGCCTGTTGCCCTCGAACACGCGCGCCGGCACCATCCACTCGGCCGTCCCCTCCGCGCGTACCTCGTCGGCCGTCTTGCCGAAGGCCAGCGCCTTGGTCTGGGCGAGGAAGTTGCCCAGGAAGAGCTCGTGGACGTCCTGCCCCTCGCACTTGATGGGGTTGGCGCTGTTCGCGAACGCGATGAAATCGGCCGGGATCATGCGGGTGCCCTGGTGGATGAGCTGGTAGAAGGCATGCTGGCCGTTGGTGCCGGCCTCGCCCCAGAAGATCTCG
>CACZNT010000150.1 GCA_902782635.1 uncultured Coriobacteriaceae bacterium | reverse complement strand
CTCGCCCACTCCGCAGAACACCGACGTGCCGCCGTGCTCCTGGGCGAGGTTGTTGATGAGCTCCTGAATGAGGACTGTCTTGCCCACGCCGGCGCCGCCGAAGAGACCCGTCTTGCCGCCGCGCACGTAGGGCTCGAGCAGGTCGATGGCCTTGATGCCGGTCTCGAAGACCTCGGTTGCGGTGGAGAGGTCGGCGAACGAGGGCGCCGCATGGTGGATGGGATAGTAGAGCATCCCCTCGGGCATGCCCTTGCCGTCCACCGGCTCGCCCATCACGTTCCACACGCGCCCCAGCGTGGCCTGGCCCACCGGCATCTGCATCGGCGAGCCGCTGTCGTGCACGCGCATGCCGCGCGAGAGGCCGTCGGTGGAGCTCATGGCAACGGTGCGCACGACGCCGCCGGGGAGCTGCGACTCCACCTCGAGCACGGTGTGCACGTGGCCCACGGCCGTCTCGGCATCCACCGTGAGCGCAGTGTAGATGGCTGGCACGGCGTCGTCGAACTTGACGTCGACCACGGGGCCGACGATGCGCACGATGCGGCCCTCGCCCACGCTGCGGGTCATGTAGTGGTATGCGGCCTCCTCGAGCGGCGTGCGCTCCTCGGCCTGGGGCTCGGCCTGGGCGACGGCGTCATCCGCCTCGCGCCCGGCCAGCGCCTCCTCGGCCTCGAGGGCCTCGGCCGAAACCGTCTCCTGCGCCTTCTTTGCAGCGCTCACTTTGCCTCCTCCAATGCGGATGCACCGCCGACGATCTCGTTGAGCTCGGTGGTGATGGAACCCTGTCGCACGCGGTTGTACGTGCGGGAAAGATGCGTGAGGACCTCCTCGGCGCTGTCGGTGGCCGACTGCATGGCCCTGCGCCGGGCGCCGTGCTCGGCGGCGGCGGAATCGAGCAGCGCGTGGAAGATGACCGTGCGCACGTAGGCGGGCATGAGGTATCCCAGCACCTCCTGCGCCGACGGCTCGAAGTCGAACTCCGGCGCGTAGTGGGCCTCGATCTCGCTCATGGCCTCATGATGGCGCGGGCGATTGGGCATGAGGAGCTGCTCGCGCGAGAGCGGCAGCAGGTCCTCCGTCACCAGCTGCTGGTCCATGCGGTTGCGCGCGTGCCAGTAGATGATGCTCACGCGGTCGAGGCGGCCCGTCTCGTAGCCCTCCATGGCGTAGCTGGCGATGCGGTCGGCCTCGTCCATGTTGGGCTCGGCGGAGATTCCCACGAACGACATCGCCGGGGCGGGGCCGCGGCTCGTGAAGTACTCGGTGGGCTTGCGCCCGCAGGTGATGAGCTCGCTCTCGATGCCCTCGGCGGCCAGGCGCGCGATCTCGCGCTCGAGCTGGCGTTGGGGCAGCACGTTGAAGCCGCCGGCAAGGCCGCGGTCGGAGCAGATGAGGATGTGCAGGACGCGACGCTCGCGCTCGCGCACGGCCAGGAGCGGCTGGCGCTCGTCGAAGCCGGCGCTCGCCACGGCGGAGAGCATGCGGGTGATGGCCTCCTTGTAGGGGGCGGCCTCGGCCGAGCGGTCGAGTGCGCCGCGGATGCGCGCGGTGGAGATCATCTCCATGGTGCGCGTCACCTGCATCGTCGAGCGGATGGAGGACATGCGCCGGGATATGTCGCGCAGGTTGGGCATCGCTTCGCCTCGTCCCGTCCCCCGCCGCTAGGCCCTGCCGGCGTCGATGGCGTCGGCATCCACCGTATCCTCGGCGGCCTCCTCGACATCCACCGCCTCGCTGCGGTTCGGGTGCTCCTCGAGGAACTCCTCCTTGTACTGCGCGAGCAGCTCGCGCAGGCGGGCGGCCGTCTTGTCGGAGAGGCTTCCCGTGCGCAGGCCCGTGCGCAGGTTGGGGGCGTGATGGCGCAGGAAGGCGCCCAGCCCGTCGCGGAAGTCGACGACGTGGTCGAGGTCGATGTCGTCGAGGTAGTCCTCCTTGGCCGCGAAGATGGCGGCTACCTGGTCGGACACCTCCATGGGCGCATAGCGCTTCTGGCGCAGCAGCTCCATCATGTGGGCGCCGTGGTTGAGCTGGTACTGCGTGGTGGCGTCGAGATCGGAGCCAAACTGCGAGAAGGCCTGCTTCTCACGGTAGCTCGCCAGGTCCAGGCGCAGCGTGCCCGCCACCTTCTTCATCGTGCGCATCTGCGCGGCGCCGCCCACGCGGCTCACCGAGATGCCCACGTCCACCGCCGGTCGCTGCCCCTGGAAGAAGAGGTTGGACTGCAGGTAGATCTGGCCATCGGTGATGGAGATGACGTTGGTGGGGATGTAGGCGGAGACGTCGCCCTCCTGCGTCTCGATGATGGGCAG
This sequence comes from uncultured Coriobacteriaceae bacterium, assembly GCA_902782635.1. Lineage (GTDB taxonomy): Bacteria > Actinomycetota > Coriobacteriia > Coriobacteriales > Atopobiaceae > CACZNT01. The sequence goes on along the minus strand of CACZNT010000150.1, from coordinate 510 downwards.
GGCCGTGAGCGAGCCGCCGCCGAGCTCGTCGGAGAGCTTGCAGGCGCGCTCGAGCAGGCGCGAGTGCAGGTAGAAGATGTCGCCGGGGTAGGCCTCGCGGCCGGGCGGACGGTGCAGCGTGAGCGACATCTGGCGGTAGGCGACGGCCTGCTTGGAGAGGTCGTCGTACACCACGAGCACGTGCCCGCCGGGATGCTCGGCATCGGCCGGATTGCCGTCGGCATCGTTGTACATGAAGAACTCGCCGATGGCCGCACCCGCCATGGGAGCGATGTACTGCATGGGGGCGGAGTCGGCGGCCGTGGCCGAGACGATGATGGTCTTGTCCAGCATGCCGTGGTCGGCGAGGGTCTTGCGGATGGCGGCCACCGTCGAGGCCTTCTGGCCGATGGCGCCGTAGATGCACACCATGCCGGAGCGGCGCTGGTTGCAGATGGCGTCGATCGCGATGGCGGTCTTGCCCGTCTTGCGGTCGCCGATGATGAGCTCGCGCTGGCCGCGGCCGATGGG
>CACZNT010000149.1 GCA_902782635.1 uncultured Coriobacteriaceae bacterium | reverse complement strand
CGGCCCCCACGGCAAGCGGCTCACCGTCGAGCTCTGGCGCGTGCTCACCGAGGCGGTGATGTTCTTCCCGGAAGGCATCGGCGTCACGGCATGGCATCCCGTGGGACGAGACGGGATCGTCGCGGAGTCGCTCGAGAAGATGCACGACCACAAGCTCGTGCTCTGGCCCTATCACGGCTCTCTCACCTGCGGCTCCTCCGTCCGCGCGGCCTTCGGTCTCCTCGAGACCGCCGAGAAGTGCGCCGACATGTGGCTGAGGGCCGAGGCCGCGGGTGGCGCCAAATTCGGCATTGCCGACGACGGCCTGCGCGAGAGCGCCGAGGTGTTTGGCGTCGAGCTCGCCGACGGCTACCTCTAAACGTGACAGATGGGGACAGTCCCCAAGTGTCACGCGGACCGTCCGTGACCGTTAGTAACTCGCGCTAACGGTCACCGGCGGGCCCTTTCGAGCAAAAACACGCCCCTGACCGAGCCTTCGCGTCGTCCGTGACCGTTAGCAACTCGCGCTAACGGTCACCGGCGTGTGACAGATAGGGACAGTTTCCAAGTATCACGATTTCTGACAGATGGGGGCTGTCCCCTTTGTCATATCAGCGCATGGAGCGTTCGTGGGTGGCGAGCTCGCCCAGGGCGTTGGCCAGCCGCTCGGTGTAGAACGCGTAGTACGACGTTCCGCGCCTGGCGCGGCGTCTTGCCAGGACGGGCACCATGCACCAAATGGCCGAGGGGATGGCGAAGAGCGGCAGGTAGAGCGGTCCCATGATGAGCGACTGGATGCAGTGCCCGTACTCGTGCACCAGGATGCGATGCGTCCGCTCGTCGAGCTCCTCGTGCGAGCGAATCCCCTCATAGCGGCCCTGCTCATCCGACACGAAGACGAACATCCCCAGCGACGACGAGTAGGGGAATCGCCACAGCGTGGCAATCGCGCCGTGATAGGCGAAGTGCGGCCTGCGCAGGCAGACGAGGAACACGAGAAATCCCACGATGCTTTGCGGCAGTCCCCATGAAAGCTGGAGGATGATGAAGGCAATTTTTCCCATGTCGTAAGTATCTCCAAAAACGCTGGCACGTAAGCCGTGAGCCTATTGTGACTGGCGGCCGGCGATTGTCCCGAAGCAAGGCTTATGGAGTATGATTTACAGGTTGAAGAAATGGAGGATTGCGTGGCCGTACGCTACGAACAAAGAGCCAGCCAGGTGGGCACCCACGTCGACCCGAACGCCCCGGTCGGCTCTTCGCTCAACCCCTCCAACGAGGTCTTCACCATCTCGAACTTCATCACGCTCACGCGCCTTTTGCTGACGTTCGTGTTCCTCTTCCTCTTCGTCACGCACGCTAACAGGCTCCTCTCGCTCGCCATCTACGCCATCGCCGCCAGCACCGATTGGATCGACGGCCTCGTCGCGCGCTCAACCAACACCGTCACCTGGCTCGGCAAATCGCTCGACCCGGCGGTCGACCGCGCCCTTCTCCTCTTCGGCGTCATCGGCCTCGTCGCCCGCGGCGAGCTGCCCATGTGGATGGCGCTCATCCTCGTCCTGCGCGACGTATACCTCGGCATCGGGGCGCGCATCCTGCTCGACTACCGCGAGCACCCGCTTGACGTGCTCTTCCTCGGCAAGGTGACAACCGCCTGCCTGATGTTCGGCTACTGCGACATGCTGCTCGACTGGCCGCAGATCCAGGGCCTGGGCCTCGTCGACGTCGACTGGCTCCCGCTGCTCAACCACGAGAGCGCCGCCCTCGGCCTCATCTTCGTCTACATCGGCATCGTCCTCTCGGTGACGACGGCCATCATCTACACCAAGGAGGGCATTCAGTCCATCGCTGAATACCGCAGGATGCAGGCGAAAGATGAGTAGGCCGCATCCCCTCGCGCGGCTCACCCTCTCCGCCCTCGCAGCTCTCGTGTTCGCCCTCGCCATCGCCTCGCCGGCCTATGCCGTCGACACCGAGCCGCAGCTCGACGAGGCCAAGGAGGCCATCATCATGGGCCCCTCGGGCGAGGTGCTCTGGGAGCGCAACTCACACGAGCGCATGGCCCTCGCCTCAATCACCAAGGTGATGACGGCCATCGTCGCGCTCGACTCCAACATCCCGCTCGACCAGGTGTGCACGCTCGTCGAGGTGCCGCTCCAGGGAGATGCCCAGACGGCCGAGCTCAAGGACGGCGACACCCTCACCTTCGAACAGCTCCTCGAGCTCACGCTCGTCTACTCAGCCAACGACGCCGCCACCAACGTCGGCATCGCCGTGGCGGGGTCCGAGGAGGCCTTCTGCGAGCTCATGAACGCCAAGGCGGCCGAGATCGGCATGAAGGACTCCCACTTCATGAACGCCCATGGCCTCGAGGCGCCCGAGCACTACTCCTGCGCCTACGACGTCGCCCTCATGGGACGCTACGCCATGGAGAACTACCCGGACATCGCGCGCATCGTCAAGATGCACAGCGTCACGATCAAGCGCGGCGAGGAGGAGATCACCTTTCCCACCACCGACCGCTTCATCAAGGAGTACCAGGGCGCCCTCGGCGTGAAGACCGGCAACACCGAATCTGGCTCCACCTTCTGCGGCGCCGCGGAGCGCGTGGGCGTGCAGCTCTATTCCTGCGTGCTGGGCTGCGAGACCGGCGAGGGCCGCTGGCACGACACCTACGAGCTCTTCGACTGGGCCTACGGACAGTACGGAAGCCACGTGCTCGCCGATTCGTCGATGGTGGTGCGCCGGCCGCACTTCGCCTTCCGCTTCGGCCAGCGCCTCGACGTGAGCTGCGAGCGCGACCTCACCTGCGGCATCTGGCCCGACGAGGGATATTCCTACGAGCGCGTCATGACGCAGCCCAACGTGCTCTGCGTGCCCGGCATGCCCTACGCCGGCGCGATCTTCTCGCAGGGGGAGCGCCTGATGGGCGCCCGCGTCTGGGAATGCGGGCACGAGCTCGTCAAGGTTCCCTCGTTTGGCCCCTTCAACACCAAGCTCTTCACCGGTGAGCTTCTCCCGCCCGCGACGCCGGAGGCCGCATGAGCGAGCAGCAGGCAGCCGGAATGCGGCCCCTAGCCCACGAGCACTTGCTCCTGGGTGCCACCTTGGGCGAGGGCGCGGGATGCGAAGACGCGCCGATCTCCTACGCGGGTGAGGACGCCTTCGATCGCGCGGGCTGCGCCGTGTGCGACCTCACGGGCCTCATGATCGCAAGCATCACCGGTGCGGATGCCGAGCGCTTTGTCAACACCGCCTTCGCACAGCCACCCGAGCAGATTGGCGAGGCACGCACGTCGGCTGTCCTGCTCGGCGATGGCGCCCTCGCCTCCATCGCTATCGTCGCGCGGACGGGGGATGCCGAGTACCTCGCCTTCGACCTCTCGGCCCGGCAGGACCTGCTGGGCGAGTGGCTGTTCTGGCTCTCGACGGCCGAGCAGGAGGGCGTGCGGGCGTTTCCCGCGTGCGTCGTGGAGGACGCCTCCGAGCTCCTCGTGCCCCTGCTCTTGGCAGGAGATGCCTCAGCCCGCGTTCTTGGCGACTATCTCGCAGAGGGCGCGAACCTACCCGCCGCCGGCCACATCGACAGCCTCGAGCTAGACGGGCGTCCCTGCCTCGTCATGAGCGCCCCGGTGGGGGAGGGCAACGCCTTTCTCGTGCTCGTCCCTCCCGTCTTCGCCGTGCCCTTCTGGCGCAGCCTGATGTCGTTTCCCGAGGTCTCGCCCCTGGGAAGGACGGCTCTCGACGACCTTCTTGCAAGCGGCCTCTCCTGGTGGCAGCTGCTCGGCGAGACAGGCAAGGCGTTTGTGGGGGAGGACGAGCTCGTGAGGCTCGGCCTCGCACGCGAGCGGGGAGAGTACGTGGGCCTTCGCGGCCTCAGGCAAAGGGGGTAGGCATGGCCGTCTACGATTTCGAGACCCTGGTCGACCGTCGTGGCACGGGGTCGTTCAAGTGGGAGGAGATGCTCGGCAAGATTGCCGACGCCGGCGAGGGGATCGTGCCCCTCTCCGTGGCCGACATGGAGCTCCCGAGCCCGCCCGAGGTGGTCGAGGCTCTGCGCGACTATCTCTCCGACGGCGTCGTCCTGGGCTACACTGGTCCCACGAAATCGTATTTCGATGCCTGCGTCTCCTGGCAGGAGCGCCGCCACGCCTGGCACCCCGAGGCCGAGTGGATCGTCACCTCGCCGGGCGTCGTGCCCGCCTTCTACAATTGCGTGCGCGCCTACACGAAGCCGGGCGAGGGCGTCATCATCCAAGACCCCGTGTACTATCCCTTCACGAGCGCCATCGAGTCGAACGGGCGCCGCGTGGTGGGAAACACCCTCATCTGCCAAGACGGCGTCTACACGATGGACTTCGACGACCTCGAGGCCAAGGCCGCCGACCCCGCAAACACCATGCTCATCCTCTGCAGCCCGCACAACCCCGTCGGGCGCGTGTGGGGAAGAGACGAGCTCAGGCGCGTCGTCGACATCTGCCTGGCAAACGATGTGCTCATCGTCTCCGACGAGATCCACGACGACCTCATCATGCCTGGCTATGAGCACACCACCATCATGAACGTCATGGAGACCTCCGAGTACGACCATGTGGTCGTGTGCACGGCGCCCTCCAAGACCTTCAACCTAGCCGGCATCCAGTGCTCCAACATCTATATCCCCGACCCCGAACTGCGCAAGCGCTTCCAGCAGGGCTTCGAGCGCATTGCCCAGAACATGCTCAACTCCTTCTCCTACGTCGCCTGCGAGGCCGCCTACACGCGCTGCGAGGGCTGGCTCGACCAGCTCATCGGCCTCGTGTATGAGAACTGGACCGTGGCGCGCGATACGCTCTGCGGCGAGTTCGACGCGGTGAGGGTGTCGCCGCTCGAGGGCACCTACCTGCTCTGGGCCGATTTCTCCGCCTGGGGGATGGACCCGAAGGAGCAGGAGAGGTTCATGCTCGAGGAGGCGAAGCTCTGCCTCGACGAGGGCTACATCTTCGGCAAGGCGGGCGAGGGCTTCGAGCGCATCAACCTCGCCTGCCCCACGAAGGTCGTCCGCGATGCCGTTGGCAGGCTCGTCGATGCGCGCAAGCGCCAGCTGAGATAGCATCTCAACGTGAGGTCTAAGGCTCAACCGAAGGGATACCCATCATGAAGTACGGCATTCACTCACCGAACGCTCCGGAGCCGATCGGCCCGTATTCGCAGGCCACGACCATGGCGCGCTTCGTCTTCGTCTCCGGCCAGCTGGGCATCGACCCGGCGACGGGGGAGTTCGTATCCGAGGACGTCAAGGAGCAGACGGCACGCATCCTCGACAACATCGAGGGAATCCTCGCCGAGGCCGGCTGCGACATGTCCGACGTCGTGAAGACGACGGTATTTCTCACGGACATGGGCGACTTCAAGGACATGAACGAGGTGTACGCGAAGCGCTTCCAGGCCCCCGAGCCCGCGCGCTCGGCCGTCGAAGTCTCAAGGTTGCCTAAAGGTGCACGCGTCGAGATCGAATGCATCGCCTGTCGGTAGTACAATAGGCAGGCAATCAATCTACATTGGAGGGCACCATGGCAGACGAGACCATCCGTCCCGAGGAAGACCTCGAAGGCGCGACCAAGATCTTCCAGATCCCCGATGAGGGCGCCACCGTTCCCGATCTCATGACGGCAAAGGCCAAGAACCCGACGCTCACCATTATGAAGGGGCCGCAGACGGGCATGTCCTTCGATCTCGAGGGGTCGAGCATCACCATCGGCCGCGATCCCAACAACGCCATCTTCCTCAACGACATGACCGTCTCGCGCCAGCATGCGCGCATCGACCTGGCCAAGGGCGGCCCCGTCACCATCGAGGATCTGGGATCACTCAACGGCACCTGGATCGATGGGGCCATCTCGTCCAAGGCAACCCTCAAGGATGGATCCACGGTTCAGATCGGCACCTTCCGCATGGTATTCCACACGAACGAGCCGGAACGCATCGAGACTGGTGACTAGCATGGCGGAAGAGCGCACCGTCACCATCGGCAACGTCGTAAAGCGCCTCCAAGCTCAGTATCCTGACCTCTCGATTTCCAAGATCCGCTATCTGGAGGACGAGGGGCTCCTCACACCCTCGAGGAGCGCTGGAGGGTATCGGCGCTACAGCGCTCGCGACATCAAGCGCCTCGAGCGCATCCTCTACCTGCAGAAGACGCGCTTCCTGCCGCTGGCCGTCATCAAAGACGAGCTCGATAGGGGAGAGAGCTCTCCCGTCCTCAGCTCCGCTCCGGCAACGGGCAGCTTCCTCGAGCAATTCGAGATCGATGACGACGAGACGGCCTCCAAGCTGCATCCCATCGAGCGCGTCCCGGAGATCTTGGGCGTGTCGGTGAGCTTCATGCGCAGCCTGAACGAGGTGGGCATCCTCGATTTCAAGCGCTCGCCGGCCGGCCGCGACCTCGTGGACGGCAAGGACTTCCCGCTCATCCGCGTGTGTGAGCAGCTGCGCCAGCTCGGCATCGAGCCGAAGATCCTGCGCCAGTACGTCATGACCGCAAATCGCGAGTCGGGCATGTTCGAGCAGGCCCTCACGGTGTACGGCAGGCGCGATTCGGCCCTCGACGACGCTGAGCGCGCGAGGTTGCGCGCGGCGCTCGACCAGATGATCGGACTTACCGGGGCATTGCGCGAGGTGCTCATCCGCCGCACCGTCGCGAGCTCCTACAGGGGAATCGATTCCTAGGCAATCGGGAAAGGTGATCCAAGGTGGCAGACTTCGACTTCGAGAAGCATATCGTCGACATTCCGGACTATCCCGAGCCGGGAGTCGTCTTCAAGGACATCACGCCGCTTCTGGCCGATTCGGAGGGGCTGCGCGCCTCCATCAAGGTCATCGCGGACAACTTCCGCGACAAGGGCATCACCAAGGTCGTCGGCTCCGAGGCACGCGGCTTCCTCTTCGGCACGCCCGTCGCCTACGAGCTCGGCGTGGGCTTCGTGCCTGCACGCAAGCCCGGCAAGCTGCCCCGCGAGGTGTACAGCCAGCAGTACGCGCTCGAATATGGCACCGATGAGCTGCAGATTCACGTCGATGCTCTCGACGATGACGACGTCGTGCTCGTTGTGGACGACCTCGTGGCAACCGCCGGCACGGCCGTGGCCACGGCAAAGCTCGTCGAAAAGTCGGGCGCCAAGGTGGGCGGCTTTGCGTTCGTGCTCGAGCTCGCCTTCCTCAACCCGCGCGAGACCATCGCCGAGCACTTCGACCAGGAGGTCTTCACCCTCGTCAAGGTGGGCTAGGCACACCAGGCAAAAGGTCGCAGGCGGCCCGTGGGCTCACGCTCACGGGCCGCTCTCTTATACATAGGACGCATTAGATATGTGACGCAGGCGTGAAGCCATTTGACCTATAAGCTGCGAAAACCGAAAATTGCAAGTCCCAACAACGGGAAGGTGATTTGATGACGTTCAGGCATAAGGCCATCGCAGCAGGTCTCTCGTGCGTGCTCGCATTCGGCGCCGTCGCGCCCTTTGCGTACGCCACGCCCCAGGATGACCTCGCAGCTGCCGCCGCAAGGCTCGAAGAGCTAGGCGGCGAGCTCTACGGAATCCAGGAGACGCTGGCCACTACGACCCACGATCTCGAGACCACCGAGTACGAGATAGGGGAGAAGGAGGCCCAGGTCAGCACCACGCAGGCCGAGCTCGAGGACGCCCGCGTCGTGCTGGCAGACCGCATGCGCACGAACTACAAGGCAGGCGGGGCCACGCTCCTGCAGGTCATCCTCGGCTCGACGAGCATCGAGGACTTCGTCTCGCGCATCTACTACATCGACAAGGTCGCCTCAAACGACGCCGCCGCCATCGAGCTCGTGCAGACGCTCGAGCAGCAGCTCGGGGAGGAGCTCGAGAACCTCGCCGACAAGAAGGCCTCCCAGGAGGAGGCCGTCGCAAGCCTGCAGTCCCAGGTAGGGGAATACGAGGCCAAGGTGGCCGAGGCCCAGGCCTATTACGACTCGCTCGACGCGCAGATCCAGGCTGAGCTTGCCGCCCAGGCCGCAGCAGAGCAGGCAGCCCGCGAGGCAGCCGCAGCCGAGGCCGCGCAGGCCGAGCAGGAGCGCGCGAGCGCCATCGAGACGGTCATCGAGACCGTCACCCCGCAGCAGGAGTCCCAGGAGGCCGCAACGCCTGCGGCGCCTGCCGAGGAGAGCACGACGCCGGCTGAGGAATCGTCGTCCTCCAGCCAGGAGACGACGCCCTCTCGCGAGACGACGCCGACGCCGTCTCCGGCACCCGCGCCCTCGAGCTCGGTTGGCCCTTCAGGGGGAGGCGTCGCCACGGCCTACTCCTGCATCGGCAAGCCCTACATCTGGGCTGCCGCCGGCCCCGATGGCTTCGACTGCTCCGGCCTCGTCTGCTACTGCTATGGCTGGAAGCGCGGCCGCACCACCTACTCGATGATCAGCTCGCTACAGGCTGATGGCCGCTGGAAGACCTCCATGAGCCAGCTCGCCTATGGCGACCTCGTCTTCACGCATGCGGGCCACGTGGGCATCTACGTAGGGAACGGCATGATGATCCACGCGCCGACTCCGGGGCGCAGCGTCTGCGAGGCGCCGGTCTACGCCTTCTACGGCGGCGGCACCTACTAAGCGAATAGCAAACGCAAGCGACGGGACCCTCGATGCGAAAGCGCCGGGGGTCCCGCCTCATACGCGGCCTCTTGCTACAATCAGCTCAGCGAGGTGATACGCGTGACTTCGTTGACGAACTCTTATGGACGCCTGTGCGGAGGGGGATATCCCCAGTTCAGCGGACATTTCGCTAGTTTACATAAGATATATTATCGTGATTTTAGCTATCTGCGGCTTCTTTCGAGAAGAGCCCTCTCGAGGGCCTCTCGCGCCTTGGACGCATCTCGCTCATGACGCGCGGACGCGACACTTCCTCCTTGTGCGTTGGCGACGTTCACACCAAGTCGTTCGACGTTCTCGTAATTGGCGCGGGACTCGCGGGCATATCCGCCGCCATCGAAGCGTCTCGTTCTGGCGCCTCGGTTGCGCTCGTCTCCGATGGCCTCATCTGCTCGGGCTCGAGCTTCTCGAAACTCACCTGGGGCCTCGGCATGATCGCCCCGCGCGAGGCGTCCGGAAAACGAGGCCCTGAGAGCCTTTCTAAGGCCCTTTCAGACGTTGGCATGAGTATTGAGTCGAAGGCCCTCAGAGACGCACTTGCCCGAGATTCCCTCGAGGTGCCTGGATTCCTGGAGTCTCTGGGCGTTTCGCTCAAGGTGCCCGAGCATCCCGACGAGCCCCAATACATTCCGTGCTTCGACCAAGAGCTCCGTTCGTGGCGCGGCTTTGAGGGCTTACGGCACCGCGACGCGCTTGTGGCAGCGCTCGAGAGCCATGGGGTGAGCCTCTTCGAGAACACAGCGCCGCTTTCCCTCATCATGGATGGCTCCTCCTTACGAGGGGCCTTTACTTTACATAAGATGATTATCCCTACGATTCTCGAGGCCGACGCGACGATTATCGCCACGGGCGGCTTTGCCAGCCTCTGGGAGCACGCGTTATCCCATCCCTCATGCACGGGAATGGGCCATCTCATGGCACTCGATGCCGGCGCAAGCCTTACGAACATCGAGTTTGTGCAGCTCATGACCGGTTTTTACTCCCCTACCGGTCTGATCATCCACAATGAGAAGCTCTACGCCACCACCGTATTCGACTTTTCGGGCCAACCGCATCCGGCAGGCATCGACGATGCCTTCTGGAGCGAGGCTCTGAGAATCCACGCAGGTCACGGACCCTATACCTCGCGCCTGGATAGCCGCGTCGTCGAGGAATCTGTCGCTGCGGCCGCCCGTTCGGGCACAGCCTGCAAGGCGCGCTATGCCCTCGATGAAACGAAGGGCGATATCCCTGAATTTGTAGCCACCTACCTGCGCTTTCTTTCTCAACGAGGCCTCGATGGGACAGCATGGTTCGAGCCCGTCGTGTGCGCCCACTCCTGCAACGGCGGCATACGGATCGACGAGCATGCCTCGACGGGGATATCCGGACTCTATGCGTGCGGCGAAGCTGCCGGAGGCGTCCATGGGGCAGATCGCCTGGGCGGCATGGCGAGCGTCGCCGCCGTTTGCTTCGGCCGCATAGCCGCACGATCGGCGGCCTCAGAAGCATCCTCCGCGCGTGGCTCAGGCCGAAGAGACTATCGCCTGGCAACGCCGCTTGCATGCCTTGACCTGGGAGAATCCCGATCCATTTGCGCAGATGTCGCCCGCGCCCTGCAGGCAGAGCTCACCGTTCCCAGGACGCACGATGGCCTGGCAGACGCCCGAGCTGTCATGGAGCGTGCACTTCTCAGGACGTGCCAGGCCCCGAGCTTGGATCCGAGCTCGCTTGCCACGCCAGGCGCACGTGAGGCTGCGCTCGGATTCCTCGCCGCGAGAAGGGCTTCCCTGCTGGGCACGGCGCTCGCCAATGTCGCAGATGCGCGCACGGAGAGCCGCGGGTCGCATGCGCGAGCAGACTACCCAGCATGCGACGACACGCAGGCATTCCCCAGCTGCGTGCGCCTAGGCGACGACGGCATCCCGCATCTCGTGGAGCAGAACCAGGGCCAGGAGCTTCTGGATTAGCCCTCGACGGGATGCCCCAGGTATGCGGAGACCGCCGTAGCTGCAATGGCGCCGTCGGCCGTGGCGGTGACGATTTGGCGCAGCGGCTTCTCGCGAAGGTCGCCCGCGCAGTAGAGGCCCGGGGTCTTCGTGGCCATGCGCTCGTCGGTGATGACGGCGCCTGTCGGCGAGAGCTCCACCATATCGCCCAGGAGCTCGGTCATCGGCACATGCCCGGTGAACACGAATACGCCAAAGCTGCCGGCGTCATGCTCCGCGATCGTCTCCTCGCCCGTCTCGTTGTTGCGCAGCGTGACTGAGGTGAGGAGCTGCTCGCCTTCCACCTTGGTGATGCTGGTGAGGTAGCGGAACTCGATCTTCTCGTTGGCCTCGGCCTCCTGGAGAAGCGAAGCCTGGGCGCGCACGTGGTCCTTGCGTACGCAGATGATCACCTTGTCGGCGAAGCGCGTGAGGAAGATCGCCTCCTCGAGGGCGGTGTTTCCGCCGCCGATGACGTAGACGAGCTTCCCACGATAGAACATGCCGTCGCAGGTGCCGCAGTACGAGACGCCGCGGCCGTAGAACTCCTCCTCGCCCTCAAATCCGGCGTGGCGCGGAGTGGCGCCCGTGGCGGCGATGACGGCCTTGGCAACGTAGCGCTCGCTCGAGGTGGTCACCTCGAAGAGGCTGTCCTCCTCGTTGCGCGTGATGGAGCTCACGTTGTCGAGAACGATGGTTGCGCCGAGGCTCTCCGCATGGCCCTTCATGGCGTCTGCCAGGTCGAAGCCCGTCGTTTTCGGGAGTCCCGGATAGTTGTCGATGTCGGACGTGAGGACCGTCTGCCCGCCGATGCTCGCCTGCTCGATGGTGACGTAGTCGAGCAGGGCACGCGAAGCGTAGATGGAGGCCGTGAGGCCCGCAGGGCCAGCCCCGATGATGACGACGTCGTAGACCTTCTCAGATGCGCCCATTGCTTCCTCCTCTTGAGGTTTGATTGACTGCTGAAGCATACCCACTGGCATGAGCTCCATACGTGATGATGTCAATCGCGCAGGCGGGTACACCTAACTACCAGAAGAGCCAAAGCCTCCCGCGCCCCTGTCCGTCTCGTCTAGCTCGTCTACCTCGACAAGCTCGACGACGGGCACCTGCTGGATGACCAGCTGGGCTATGCGCTCGCCACGCTCGATGACGATATCCTCGTGCGCATCGAGATTCACCGCGCATACCTTGAGCTCGCCGCGGTAGTGCGAGTCGATGAGGCCGGGGGTATTGGCCATGGAAAGGCCACGCTTGAGCGCCATGCCGCTCCTGGGCTGGACAAAGCCCGCATAGCCCTCGGGAATGGCTATGGCAAGGCCGGTGGAGATGAGCCTGCGCTCGAACGGCGCGAGCGTGACGTCCTCGGCAGCGCGCAAATCGAGACCAGCATCTCCCGAGTATGCGTAGCTGGGAAGCTCGACCGACGGGTCGAGGCGCTTGATGTCAAGCCGAATGCGCTCAGCGGTCATGCGCGATGCTCCTCAGCTCCTCGCCGAACTCACCGACATCCTTGAAGTCGCGATATACCGAAGCGAAGCGGACGTAAGCGACGCCGTCGATGTCCAGGAGCCTGTTGAGCACGAGCGTGCCGATCTGGCTCGAGTCGACCTCGTTTATGCCCTTGTCCCTCAGCTCCGACTCGATGCTGTCGATGAGGCCCTCGAGCTGTGCGAGCGTGACGTCGCGCTTGACCGTGGCGGTGACGAGGCCGCGCATGAGCTTCTGGCGATCGAAGGGCTCCTTGCTGCCGTCCTTCTTGATGATGATCAGCGGCAGCTCCTCGCGGCGTTCGTACGTGGTGAACCTGAAACCACACTCGATGCACTCGCGACGCCTGCGGATGGCATCGTTGTTCTCGGATGGACGCGAGTCTACGACCTTGGATTCATCGCATGAGCACTTGGGACAACGCATGGTATGACCTTTCCTGTTCGATTGCGCGTCGGGCGGGATTGCCGCCTTGGAAAGGTTAGCACATATGGGCGACATCGGCACATCATCTTGTGTTTGCGAGCCCCATGCGAGCCTGATACATACCAGGTAGTGTTAGCCGGCTACGGGGACTATTATCCTCTGACCCGGCTGCAGTGCCTCAGGACCGAGCCCGTTCTCGCGCTGGATGCATTCGACGATGTCACGCGTGGATGCACCCTCGATATGCTGCCCTTCCGCCAGCTCCCAGAGGGAATCCCCCGCGTGTACCACCACGACGGCCCTGGGAAGATCCTCGATATAGGCGGCAGCCGAGCGGCTCATGGCATCCTCGGACATGCCCGAGAAGATAGCGAGGCCGACCACGAGCATGGTGGCGAGCGCGAAGAACGCGATGCTCGCTACCCTGGATTGCGGCTCTCGCGCGGCCGCCTTACGTGCTCGTGGAGCCCTCTTTTGCACTCGCGAAGCACGCGGATCTGCGACCTCACCATGGAGCAGCCCGCCCTCGATGAGCTTGAGATGAGGCATAGCCTCCGGTGTCAGCTGAGGTGCCGCAGATCCCGTGTAAGTCATGGTGTTCCCCTTTCGCATCCGGTCTAGAACGTTTGTAAACCACGCACCGGACGTAATTGCGCTTGGAACGGTTGTTCGGGTACTATTATGGTGAAACAATTGTTCGTGTCAAGTCATTTGGAACATTTGTTTGCGATAAAACCGAACATGTGCTAGCATGGTCTCAATGGGGTTGCATTAAGGAGGTTCTCATGGCCAAGTCAAAGCTCAGTCACAGGCAACAGGAGATCTACAACTACATCTGCGAGTACACGAGCGTTCATGGCTATCCGCCCTCGGTGCGCGAGATCGGCCGCGCCGTAGGCCTGGCCTCCCCCTCCACCGTTCACACGCACCTCAAGTACCTTGAGGAGATCGGCCTCATCAACAGGGCTTCCAATAAGCCGCGCACGATCGAGGTGGTATCCGAGCGCCCTGAGCGCGCCAAGGGCGAGGAGAAGCTTTCGACCGTCTCCATTGACGTCGATTCGAACCTCATTTCCCTCCCCGTCGTCGGCCGCGTGGCTGCCGGCGTCCCGGTGCTGGCCGAGCAGAACGTCGAGGAGCATCTGTCCCTGCCCACCTCCATCGTCGGCGACTATTCGTCCTTCATCCTCCGCGTCAAGGGCGATTCCATGATCAACGCCGGCATCTACGATGGCGATTACATCGTGTGCAAGGAGCAGAACGATGCCCACAACGGCGAGATCGTCGTCGCGCTCGTCGACGATTCGGCTACGGTGAAGACGTTCTACCGTGAGCGCTCGCGCATTCGCCTGCAGCCTGAGAACGACTCCATGGAGCCCATCTACGTCAAGAACCCGACCATCCTCGGCAGGGTAACAGCGCTCATCCGCTCCATCTCGTAACGTGTCAGACCCCACGCATCACGAGACAATCGAGGGCAGCCGTCCGTCTACCGCATCAGGTGGCGAACGGCTGCGCCTTATGGATGCCCTGAGGGGCTTCTCCGTCATCTCGATGATCGCGTTCCACGCTTGCTACGACCTCGTCTACCTTGCAGGAGTCGACATCCCCTTCTTCCATCCCCCCTTCCAGGACATATGGCGCGCATCCATCTCCTGGACCTTCTTGGTGCTCGCGGGCGTTTCCTGCGCACTCAGCCACGACAACCTCCGCAGGTCGATGAGGTATCTCGCGCTAGCTGCTGCGATGTTCGTCGTCACTTTCATCGCACGCGTGGACACGCCCATCAGCTTCGGGATCATCTTCTGCATGGGAGCCTCGACGCTGTGCTACGCAATCCTCGAGAGGCTCGGCTTGGAGCCTCGGGGTCCTGTAGTGGCCGCCGTGCTCCTCTGCGCGTTTCTGCTTTGCCTTGATGTGCCCTCGGGTGTCGTGGGCATTGGTAGCGCGACGATGCCCCTCCCGCGCGTTCTCTACGATTCGGGGCTTCTGTCCTGGCTCGGCATGCCCGGACCCGGCTTTGCCTCGGGCGACTACTACCCGCTCATCCCCTACACGCCCCTCTTCATGGCAGCCGCCTCATGCGCCGAGGGCGTCGTCGCCTTCCTCCGAAGGCATCCCATGCAAAAGCTTGGCTTGGGGATTCTCGAATTCCTGGGGCGCCATCCCCTGGCGGCTTACATCATCCACCAGCCGGCGATCATCGCCCTCCTGATGCTCCTCGGACTCATGTAGCCACCAACCTGACAAGTTGGCCCGGTCAGGCGGGGTACGAGGCGAGAACGGCTGCCAGCTGGGCCGATACGCGCGCCGTCACCATGAGGCCATCCGCGCCATACTCCTCGCGCACGACCTGCCCACGCTCGTGGACCAGCCTGATGAGCATTCCCTTCTCATAGGGAATGAGCGCCGTGACGATGCTGTCGCCCTTCGAGGCCTCGTGGGCAATCCTCCACCTGAGGCTCTCGAGCCCCGAGCCGTCCAGGGCCGATACGAGCTCGGCCCCATCGTGCGCCTGCTCGAGGAGGAGCCGCTCCTCCGCGTCGAGGAGGTCGCATTTGTTGAGCACGACCACCGATGGGATGCCATCGGCCCCGATCTGGGCCAGCACCTCGTCGACGGTCTCGATCTGCGCGTTCATGTTGGGGTCGTGGGCGTCTGCGACCTTGAGGATGAGGTCGGCGGCGCTCACCTCGGCAAGCGTCGACTTGAACGCCTCCACGAGCGTCGTCGGCAGCTTCTGGATGAAGCCCACCGTGTCCGTGATGGTCACATGGCGACCTTCGGCGAGGTCGACCGAGCGCGTCGTGGGGTCGAGCGTCGCGAAGAGCTCGTCCTTGGCATAGACGTCGCTCGAGGCCAGCGCGTTGAGCAGCGTTGACTTCCCCGCGTTCGTATAGCCTGCCAGGGCGACGCGCCACACACCGGAATCCCAGCGCGCCTTGGCCCTCGTGTCGCGCTGGCGCTCGAGCTTCACGAGCTCGCGCTTGAGGGTGGCGATGCGGTTGCGCACCAGGCGCCTGTCCACCTCGAGCTGGCTCTCGCCCTGTCCGAAGCGACTGCCGATGCCGCCTCGCGTCTGCTCGCCAACCAGGTGGCTCCACATGCCGCGCAGGCGCGGGAGCAGGTACTGGAGCTGCGCGAGCTGCACTTGGAGCCGCCCCTCGCGCGTGCGCGCATGATTGCCGAAGATGTCGAGGATGAGCGCCGTGCGGTCGATGACCTTGGTGGGCTCGCCGATGATCTTCTCGAGGTTCGACTGTTGGGATGGCGTGAGCTCGTCATCGAATATCACGACGTCAGCCTTGAGCCTCTTCACCTCGTCAACGATCTCGGAGGCCTTGCCGCTTCCGACGAAGGTCCTCGGTATCGGGGCGTCGAGGCGCTGCGTGAGCCTGCCAACGACCTCGGCGCCATCCGTCTCGGCGAGGCGCTCGAGCTCGTCCATCGAATCGCTGATCGACCAGGAGCCGCGCCCGAGCTCGACGCCCACGAGGATAGCCCGCTCGCGCTCGGGAGCCGTCGGCGTGGGGGCGCGACGTGCGCTCATGAGGGCTCCCCCGGCTGGACATCGGCGACGATGCTATCAGCCATGGCATCGAGCCCGAGGCTGCTGTCGAGCCAGCGCACGCGCCCGTCACGGCCAAACCACGAGAGCTGACGCTTGGCATAGCGGCGCGTCCGCGCCTTAACCTGCTCCACGGCCTCGTCCAACTCTACGTCACCGTCCAGATAGTCGAGCATCTCCTTGTAGCCAATGGCCTGCCGCGCCGTCGACGAGGCCCTGAGAGCATCCGAGAGCCCGCGAACCTCGTCGAGCAGACCTGAGGCCATCATAGCGTCCACGCGCGCCTCGATGCGCTCGTAGAGCGTCTTGCGATCGAGCGAAATCCCCCAGATGCGCGCGTCGTAGTAGGGCTCGCGCGCATTGAGGCCCTCGTGATGCTTGGCGTAGCTCACGCCCTCGTCGAGGAGCTCGAGGGCTCGGATGGTCCTGCGTGCATTGTTGGGGTGGATGAGCTGGGCACTCTCAGGGTCGCGTTGCTCGAGAAGGGCGTGGAGATGCTCTGCACCCTCAGCCTCAAGGATAGATTGATATTTGATTCTCGACGAAGACTCGAGCGATCCTTCAGGAAAGAACATTTTGTCAATAACTGCATTTAGGTAGAGCCCGGTGCCTCCGCAGAGCACGGGTGTCACGCCATTATCAAGAATCTTATCTGCGCAGCTACGGGCATCAATTTGGTACTTTTGGACCGAATATTCCTCGCTGATGTCGCAGATGTCCACCATCTCAAGCTCGCATCTACGGTTTTCTACATTGGTTTTCGCAGTGCCGATGTCCATTCCCCGGTATACCTGCATGGCATCCACCGAGATGACGCTGCTTCCCAGTCGGAGCGCCACCTCCTCGGCAAGCTCGCTCTTGCCCGAGGCTGTAGGTCCGACTATGCTGACGACGGGCCCCCTCAATGCGGCGTGCCCTCTAGCTCGCCCGCGAGATACCAGGTGCGCGCCGTCTCGACGCGCACGTCGCACATGCTGCCGATGAGGCTCTCTGGGTCGATTCCCTCAGGCGCGCGGAAGTGCACCGTCTGGTTGCGCTCGCTGTGCCCAACCATGACGCGCGGGTCCTTCTTGGAGGCGCCCTCGACGAGAACGACGGCGCGCTCCCCCATCATGGGCTGGTTTGCCTCGAAGGCAAGCTCCTCGACGCGCTTCGCCAGGCGATCGAATCGCTCGTGGATCACCTCGGAGGGCGTATGGTCGACGAGGCTGGCCGCAGCCGTCCCCTCGCGACGGGAGTAGATGAAGGTGAAAGCGGACGAGAAGCGCACCTCGTCGAAGAGGCTCATCGTCTCGAGGAAGTCCTCCTCCGTCTCGCCGGGAAATCCCACTATGACGTCGGTGGAGAGGGCGATGTCGCCCACGATGGAGCGAAGCCTCGAGACGAGGTCGATGTACTCCTCGCGCGTGTACGACCTGCGCATTGCCTTGAGGATGCGGGTGGATCCGCTCTGGACGGCCAAGTGCAGGTGCGGCATCACCGCATCCACCTCCGCCATGGCGCGCATCGTCGGCTCGGAGAGGTCCTTGGGGTTGGACGAGGTGAAGCGGATGCGCTCGATGCCTGTCTCGCCCACGCGGCGGAGCAGCTCGTGGAAGCGCGGCTCGCCATAGCGGTCGCGGCCATAGGAGTTCACGTTCTGCCCGAGCAGCGTGATCTCGCGCACCCCATCGCGGACGAGATGGTCGCACTCGATGACGACGTCCTCCATATCGCGGCTGCGCTCGCGGCCGCGCACGTAGGGCACGATGCAGTACGAGCAGAAGTTGTCGCATCCGTACATGATGGGCACCCATGCTTGCGCGGAGCGCTCGCGCCTGCTGGGCAGGTCGGTCGAGAACCCGGCGTAGGGCTCGGAGACGTCCACATGGAGCTTGCCATCCTCGCGCGACGCGCAGATGAGCTCGGGGAGCTTGGAGAGGGCCTGTGTGCCGAAGACCACGCCGACGTTGGGCATGGTGCGCCTCGCCACGTCGCCGTCACGCTGCGCAATGCAGCCGCCCAGCGCCACCGTGCGAAGGCCCGAAGGCGGCAAGGGCGCGCTCACGAGCTCGGACACGTGACCGTAGAGCTTGTTGTCGGCGTTCTCGCGCACGCAGCAGGTCATGAAGACGACGATGTCGGCATCGACGGGATCTGCCACGGCGATGCACCCGCACGAATCCAGAAGGCCAGACACCCGCTCGGAATCGTGCAGGTTCATCTGGCATCCGTAGGTGCGGATGCAGTAGGTCTTGCCGACGAGCTCTGAAGTTGCCATGGCCAGGGGGTTACACCATTACCTCGTCCTCATCCTCGAAGGATGAGGGGGAAACGTCCTGCGCGGCGATGCGGTGCACGTAGATGGCGATGCGGATGGCCGTGCGGCTCTCCCCGCCTATCTCGATGTCGGAGAAGGTGGGCGCGCAGGAGATGTCGACTCCCGTGGGAATGAGGAAGCCGCGCGCAATGGCAATGGCCTTGACGGCCTGGTTCACCGCGCCGGCGCCGACGCATTGCATATTGACGGGAACGCCATCTTTCACCATGCCGGCAATGGCTCCGGCTACGGATGAGGGCGATGACTTTGACGAGACCTTCAAGTACTCCATTTGTCATGTCTCCTGCGGCGTCGATGCTACGGTTATACCTGCGCTTTTAACGGCGTGTGGTGCAATTCTACTTCTAATCGAGAAAATAGCAATAAGTTTCGGGCAAAAAGTCAAAATGTCTCAATTGAGAGTTAAGAGTTTCTCGTTGGACGGCGATCCTAAACCCTCAACCTCAAGTTGAGCAATTAGCCAGCTGGCCATTGGGGCAGCTGGCTAGTCCTCGTGCTCGAACTCGAAGCTGACCGTCATCTTTCCCCTGCTCACGCGAATATCCGGTTCCTTGATGAGGCGCACGTAGTAGGCGTCGCCGATGCTCTTGAAGTCGCGCTCGAGGGCCCTCGAGAAGCGCTTCATATCTGGTGCCGCGATGCGCAGGGAGCGACGGTCGTCGAGAAGGTCGATGTCCCTTCGCTCGTGCGATCCGCTTCCCTTGAGCATCTTGCGGATGCTGTGGCCCGTCTCGGGAAGCGGCGCAATCTGGCTCGCGAGGATGCGATGTGCCGTGCGCTCCGACATATCGAGACCCAAGGCCGCCGCGCGCTCGGCAAGGCTGGCGGCGTCCCACGACTCCCCCAGCTCGGCGATGAGGGTATCCTCGGCCACATCGCCCCGGGAGGCTAGCTCGCAGGCCGTGGCAACCACCTCAGAAGGCGAGCCGACATACACGCTCAGCTTGCCCTTGGACTCGATCGAGACCTCGCAGCACGTGCGGATGACGTTGTGCGGGCCCCGCAGGCGAAGCTGGCCCTCGCCGGACTCCGGGGAGGGCCAGCTTGACTGGTCGGCCCGCTCGGGGAGCGTGGATACGTCAAAGCGTACCAGAAGCGCGCTCCCCCTGCCCATGCCGCTTGCCACGACCCGAGATTCCAGGGCGTTCTGGCGGATGGAGTACAGCGCCATTCCCCTGCCGTGTACGCCCCATCTGTCCTGAGACATGCTCTCGAGCTTCGAGGTGACGCGTGCGTCGAATATGCGCTCGTGGAGATCCTCGGGTATGCCCTCGCCGTCGTCTAGCAAGACGAGCGTGCGGACGTCCTGCTCGCGCGCCATAGCCACGAGCACATGGCTGGCCCCTGCGTCGCGGGCGTTGCGCAGCATCTCGACGACGGCATCCTCGACATGGCGTATGTCGTGCTTGGCCTGCCTGCGCTCCGCCTCGGCGACGAGGAGGCGCACGTAGCCGCTGCCGAGGCTCTCCTCGACGCGAAGTGAGGAGTCCCCCACCGTCTCCTTGATGAGCGCGGTGAGGGACTCAGTGCTCGCTGCTGGGCTCTGCTTGGCCACGATGCTACTTTGCGACGTCGACGGCGCGGGACTCCCTGATCACGACGACGCGAACCTGGCCGGGATACTCCATCTCGTCCTCGATCTGCTTGGCGATGTCGTGCGCCAGGACGGTAGCGTCTGCGTCCGAGATCTTCTCGGGCTCGACCATGACATGCAGCTCGCGACCAGCCTGCATGGCGTAGGTGCGCTCGACGCCCTCGTGGGCATTGGAGATTTCCTCGAGCTTCTCGAGGCGCTTGATGTAGGTCTCGGCAGACTCACGACGTGCGCCGGGACGCGCGGCCGAGATGGCGTCAGCCGCCTGGACGAGCACGTCGAGGACCGTGTCGGGCTCGATGTCGGCGTGGTGAGCCTCGATGGCATGCACGAT
>CACZNT010000148.1 GCA_902782635.1 uncultured Coriobacteriaceae bacterium | reverse complement strand
GCGTGCAGCCATCCGCGCAGGCGATAACGTCTGTCAATCAGATACTTCACAGCTCTCCTCGCCTGCTCACGGCGGGCTTTCGCATCATGAATCATTCTATGCGAAAAAGTTAACAGGGTAGAATCCGCTGCTCTCGAAATCCGCTGACGGAAGAGCGGTATTCCTGACGAACTCGAAACGTGCGGGCCCCAAGCCCCCGGTTAACCGAGCTTCTTCGGTATGTCTGATGAGACAAGTTACCTGTCCCCTTGTCTCATAAGTATTTACGCAAACAGGCCAGACGCAATAAGCGTCTGACCTGCGGAAATGCTGGTGCCCTCGGGCGGATTCGAACCGTCGACACCCGCTTTAGGAGAGCGGTGCTCTATCCCCTGAGCTACGAGGGCCTATGTGGCGGCGCTCCGTGCGGTGCGCGCCGCGTGCGGTGACATTCTATCACCATGCGCAGGCGCGCCTACTTGGCGGCGTCCTGCTTGGCGTCCTGCTTGGCGTCGGCATCCTTGTCCTTGACCGCCGACTCCTTGGACTCGGACTTCTCGCGCTGCTCGCGGGCGACCTTGCCCTCCTTGCCCACGGTGTCGAGCACCTGCTGGCGACGACGCGCCGACATGCCCTTGACCTGCTTCTCCGCCTCACGGCGCAGCGGCGCGATCTTGACGATGTCAAAGACGAAGCTGCCGATGATGCACACGTAGGCGATGACGAGCAGCACGATGGCGATGATGGAGATGGTGGACACGCTGTCGCGCGCACCCGGGATGTAGAGGATGCCCGCGGAGATGGCCGCCGTCACGAAGCCGGTGCCGATGAGGACGCCCCAGATGAAGCGGCGCTTGGTGTACACCTCGTTGCGCTTGAGCAGGATGTCGGACACCTCGAGTAGCTCGGCGCGCTCGGCGCGCTCGGCTGCGCGCTGGGCCTTGCGCTCCTCCTTGCTCATCTCCACCGGGGCCTTGTTGCTCTTCTTGCCCTCCTTGCGCACGGTGGACGCGGCAGAGGTGGCCGGCTTGGCGCGGGCGGCAGAGCGCTTGGCGGTGCCGGTGATGTTCTCCTGCTTCTTGGTGGTGCGGGGGTTGTTGACGCTACGCTGTGACATGCTGCTCCTTCATGGGGACGAACGGCGCAGAGCAGATGATCTCGTACGCCTCCTGGTAGCGGGCGGAGGTGCCCTCGATGATGTCTTCGGGGAGATGCGGCGGCTCGCCGGTCATGTCCCAGTTCGCCTTGAGCCAGTCGCGTACGAACTGCTTGTCGTAGCTGGGCTGGACGCGGCCCGGCTCGTAACCTTCGGCCGGCCAGAAGCGGCTGGAGTCGGGCGTGAGGCACTCGTCGATGAGGGTGAGCTGGCCATCGATGACGCCAAACTCGAACTTGGTGTCGGCGATGATGATGCCGCGCGTGGCCGCGTAGTCGGCCGCCGCCTTGTAGATGGCGAGCGAGGCGTCGCGCAGCTGCTCGGCCATCTCGCGGCCGACGATGTCGGCGCACTGCTCGAAGGAGATGTTCTCGTCATGGGCGCCCAGCTCGGCCTTGGTGGACGGCGTGAAGATGGGCTCGGGGATCTTGCTCGCCTCGACCAGGCCTTCCGGCAGCTGGATGCCGCACACGGTGCCGTCCTCGTCGTAGGTCTTCTTGCCCGAGCCGGTGAGGTAGCCGCGCACGATGCACTCGACCGGCAGCGTCTCGGCCTTCTTCACGAGCATCGAGCGGCCCTCGAGGTAGTCGGCGTAGGGCGCGTAGGCCTCGGGGAAGTCGGCCACGTCGAGCGAGATCATGTGATTGGGGATGATGTCGCCGAAGCGGTCGAACCAGAAGGCGGAGATGCGGGTGAGGATCTCGCCCTTGTGGGGGATCTCGTCGGGGAGCACGAAGTCAAGCGCGCTCACGCGGTCGCTTGCCACCATGAGGAGGCTGTCGCCGCAATCGTAGATGTCGCGGACCTTGCCCTGGCTATCGGGACGCATGTCGAGTGTGGCCACGAGGCCCCCTTTCGCGTTGGTTTGGCGCAAGCAATGATTGTAGCAGCTACCAGGCTTCCCGGCACCGTCGCGTGACACTTGGGGACTGTCCCTATCTGTCACGTGACATCCCCTCACTCGGCTGGAGCAGGCTCGTCGACGGTTCCCTCGAAGGTGTGCGGCAGGTGGATGGTGAACGACGTGCCCCGCCCCAGCTCAGACTCAACGGAGATGAAGCCGTGGTGCCGGTCGACGATCTCCTTGGTGAGCGAAAGTCCCACGCCCAGGCCGCCCGAGACGCGCTCGCGGCTGGCGTCCGAGCGCCAGAACCGCCCGAACACGCGGGACAGGTCCTCCTTGGCGATGCCCATGCCGGTGTCGGAGACGGTGATGAGGACGTCGCCCCGGTCCTCCCCCACCGAGATAACGACCCAGCCTCCCTCGGGCGTGTAGCGCATAGCGTTGGAGAGCAGGTTGACGATGGCCTGGCGCACCATGTCGCGGTCGATCTCGGCGAAGCAGCCCTCGTGGCGCGACGGACCCTCCATGCGCAGGCGCAGGTCCTGGTCGGCGAAGAGCTGCTCCTGCGAGGAGATGATCCCCTGCACGAGCCACACGATGTCGGTGCGCTCGGGGTGGAAGGGCGTGGTGCCGTTCTCGATGCGCGAGAGCTGGAGCATCGCCTCCACCAGGCGCGACAGGCGACGCACCTCTCCCGAGAGCGTCCCCAGGTGCTCCTGGTCGCAGGGCATCACGCCGTCCTGCATGGCCTCGACCGTCGCCTGGATGGCCATGAGCGGCGTGCGCAGCTCGTGGGCGACGTCGCTCGTGAGGTTGTGCTCGAGCTTGAGGTCGCGCTCGAGCGTGGTGGCCATGTCGTCGAAGGTCTCGCCCAGCTGGCCGATCTCGTCGTCGCCGCGCAGGTTGGTGC
>CACZNT010000147.1 GCA_902782635.1 uncultured Coriobacteriaceae bacterium | reverse complement strand
CGCCCTGGGCATGGTTGCCGGCGCTGGCCGTCACCAGCCCGCGGGCACGCTCCTCGTCGGTGAGCGTGGATATCTTGTAGTAGGCGCCGCGCACCTTGTAGGCGCCGGTGCGCTGGAGGTTCTCGGGCTTGAAGAAGATGCGGTTGCCCGTGAGCTGCGTGAAGTAGGGGCTCTGGATGAGCTTGGTCTCCAGCGTCACCTCGCGAACGCGCGCCGCCGCCTCCTCGAAGGCGTCGAGCGTGAGCATCTCGGGCATCGTCAGTCCTCCTTAAGGGTCGCGTACATCACGGCCTTGATGGTGTGCATGCGATTCTCGGCCTCGTCGAAGACGCGCGACTGCGGACCCTCGAACACCTCGTCGGTTACCTCCATCTCGGTGATGCCGAACTTCTCGGCGATCTCCGCGCCGGTGGTGGTGTTGGTGTCGTGGAACGCGGGGAGACAGTGCAGGAAGATGGCCTCGGGCTTGGCGAGGGCCATGAGCTCGGAGGTCACGCGGTAGGGCGAGAGCTGTTCGATGCGCTCGGCCCACACCTCCTCGGGCTCCCCCATCGATACCCACACGTCGGTGTAGACGACGTCAGCATCGCGCACGCCCTCCTCGGGGTTGGTGGTGAGGCGGATCTCGCAGCCGTTCTCGGCGGCGATGGGCTTGCATGCCTCGATGACGTCATTTGCAGGCAGGCACTCCTCGGGGCCGCAGGCCACGAAGTTCATGCCGAGCTTGGAGCACACCACCATCAGCGAGCGCGCGACGTTGTTCTTGGCATCTCCCATGAACACGAGCGTGCGCCCCTCGAGGTCGTCACCAAGGCTCTCGCGGACGGTGAGGATGTCGGCGAGCATCTGCGTGGGATGCCAGAGGTCGGTGAGGCCATTCCACACGGGAACGCCGCTCTTCTCGGCGAGCTCCTCGACGTCCGACTGCGCGAATCCGCGAAACTCGATGCCGTCGTACATGCGGCCGAGCACGCGAGCCGTGTCCTCGATCGACTCCTTCTTGCCCATCTGCGAGCTGCCGGGCTCGAGGTAGGTGACGCCCATCCCCAGGTCCATCGCGCCGACCTCGAAGGAGCAGCGGGTGCGCGTCGAGGTCTTCTGGAAGAGGATGGCGATGTTTCTGCCCTCGAGGTAGCGATGCGGCGTGCGATTGTGCTTGAGCTCCTTGAGCTCGGCCGAGAGGTCGAGCAGGTACTCGATCTCCTCGCGCGAGAAGTCGAGGAGCCTGAGAAAGCTGCGGCCGGAGATGCTGACGGGCATGGTGTGTCCTCTCTGTAGTGTCCTGGTCAAACAGGATAGCTGTTTTGAACTGCGTGCGGGGACGTGCGCAACCTGCCGTAAACGCAACGATGCGCGTAGCGGCCGTAAGCGCCGAAAGCTAACGCGCACCTGAGCGAGTGATTATGCGAAGTGCGCATTAGCAGAAGGGGCTAACGCGCACCTTGGACTGTCTTTTGATGAAAGCAACCCTTTGACCGGACCATTGGCGATGCAAGTGCGCGTTAGCAGCAAGGACTAACGCGCACTTGAATGAGTCAATTGGCTACGTCCCCATTGACTCATTCAGAGCGCGTCGCGCAGGAGCGGCATGCTCATGCAGCGCGGGCCGCCACGACCGCGCGAGAGCTCGGCCGAGGGTATGACGATGAGCTCGACGCCCGCCTTCGAGAGCGTCTCGTTGGTGACGGTATTGCGCTGGTAGACGCACACTTTGCCAGGTGCCACCGCAAAGGTGTTCGACCCATCGTTCCACTGCTCGCGCGAGGCAGCCGTCGCGTCCCCGCCTCCGCAGCCAACCAGCTGCACGGCATCGATGCCGAGCGCACGGGCGAGCACGGTCTCGAGCGGATCGTCGAGCTCGCGCGCCTGCACCATCCCGGGCTTCGATCCCCGCGTGATGCAGAAGATGCGCAGCTGCTCGAGGATGGCCGGGTGAATCGTGAACTTGTCGACGTCCACCTGCGTGAACACGGTGTCTAGGTGCATGAAGGTCCGCGACGAGGGAATCCGGAGCGCGTAGATGGCGTCGAAACGCCCGCTCTCGCCTTCCTCGTCCCAGAGAAGCGAGCGCCCGAGCGCGTCAATCGCCGCAGGCTCCGTGCGCTGCGAGATGCCGATTGCGCCCACGCGCTCGCCGAGCACGAGGATGTCGCCGCCCTCGATGCTGCAAGGCATCGTGCGCTCGTAGACGAGCTGCGTGCCCCCGTAGACCGGGTGATGGCGCAGGATGGTGTCGGCAATGAGCGTCTCGCGGCGCCTCGTCGCCCACCTCATGCGCATGACGGCCGCGCTCGACCCGATCACGGCGAAGGGGTCGCGCGTGAAGTACGCGTTGGGCATGGGGTCGACGAGCGGGGCCTCGCGCGACTCGCGGTCGCGGCCCAGGATCTCTGCCAGCGTATGCTCGCCCGAAGCGGGAAGGTCGACCTCGTTCCAGCGGATGCCAGCGATGCAGCGAGCTGCCAGGGCCCGGCCGTCGCCCTCCGAGAGGACGAACGCGCGGACGGCGTCGCGGATGCAGCCCTCAGGAAGGCCCGCCTCCACGAGCCAGCTGTCGATGAAGGCATCGCGCACCTGATCGTCGGCCAGCGCCTCTGCCAGCAGGTCGACGAGGTAGACCACCTCGACGCCCTCGGCACGCAGAGCATCGGCGAAGGCGTCATGCTCCTGCTGGGCAACCTCGAGGAAGGGGATGTCGTCGAAGAGCAAGTCCTCGAGGTTTTCGGACGTGAGGTTGAGCAGCTCGTCGCCCGGTCGGTGCAGGAGCACCTTCCGCAGGCGGCCCACCTCGTTGAAGACGCTCAGCCCAGGCACGCTTCCCCTCCTCACAGATGCGCGGGCCGTCCAGCCCGCGCGAAATCCCATCCAATACGTTCATAATAGGTGAAGCCGAAAGGGAGGACGAGAGCATGGCGAAGCAAGAGGCGCAGGAGCACGAAAAGACCAAGGACAAGCCCGCCGGGGATGCGGCGCGCGATTTCTCCTACACGCAGAATCGCGAGCTCTCCTGGCTGCGCTTCGACGACCGCGTCCTCGAGGAGGCCACCGACGAGAGCGTCCCCCTCTACGAGCGCCTCAAGTTCGCCTCCATCTTCCAGTCGAACCTCGACGAGTGGTTCATGATCCGATTCGGCGGCCTTTCCGACCTCGCCGCGCTCAAGAAGCAGCCGCGCGAGAACAAGACGAACATGACGCCAGCCGAGCAGGTGGAGGCCCTGCTTGCCGACCTGCCGAAGCACATCCGCCAGCACGAGAAGGTGTTCACGGAGATCGAGGCGGCGTTGGCGGACAACGGCCTCGCCCGCGTACATCCCGCCGACTTCCGCGAGCAGGACAAGCTCGCCGCCCAGGTCTTCTGGGAGCGCAACATCCTGCCCGTGCTCTCCCCCCTCGTCATCGACCCGCGCCATCCCTTCCCCAACCTGCGCAATGGCGAGCTCTACGTTGCCTGCTCGCTCGAGGGCGAAGGTGAATCCAAGCTCATCGGCCTCGTCGAGCTGCCGCAGCTTCCCTCGCGCATCATCGCCCTCCCGCCTCGGAAGGGAGCGTTCCGCTACGTGCTCGCCGAAGACCTCGTGCTCAGCATGCTGGGCGAGGCGTTCGGCAAGTGGAAGCCCAGCTCCCCCGCCGTCATCCGAGTCACGCGCAACGCAGACATCGACCCCGATGGCGAGGGCGTCGCCGAAGAGGAGGACTACCGCCAGCACATGAAGAAGGTGCTCAAGCGGCGGCTCCGCCTGGCGCCCGTGCGCCTGGAGATCCAAGGCGAGCTCGACGCGAAGGCCCGTCGCTTCATCACGAAGCGCCTGGGGCTCGACGACGCCCACGTGTTCCAGACGAGCGTGCCGCTGGACACGGGCTACGTCTTCGAGCTCGAGGGGCACATCCCCGAGGCAAGGCGCGCCGAGCTGTGCTTCGAGCCCTTCGAGCCCCAGCCGTCCTCGATGGTGCAGCCGGGCATCCCCCTGCGCGACCAGGTGCGCGACCACGACATCCTGCTCTTCTATCCCTACGAGTCGATGGATCCGCTGCTCGAGCTCGCGCGCGACGCCGCGGCAGACGACAGCTGCATCTCGATCAAGGTGACGCTGTATCGCGTGGCGCGCCAGTCGCGCCTCTGCGAGAGCCTCGTCGCCGCCGCAGAGGCCGGCAAGGAGGTGACCGTCCTCATGGAGCTGCGCGCCCGCTTCGACGAGCAAAACAACATCGAGTGGGCCGAGCGGCTCGAGCAGGCGGGCGTCATCGTCATCTATGGCTCCGAGGGCTTCAAGTGCCACTCGAAGATCATGCAGATCACCTACCACGACGAGGACGGCATCAGCCGCATCACCTGCCTGGGCACCGGCAACTTCAACGAGAAGACCGCGCGACTCTACTCCGATTTCATGCTGCTCACCGCCGACGAGGGCATCGCAGCCGACGGCACGGCCTTCTTCCGCGACCTCTCGCTGGGAAACCTCGACGGCTCCTACGACTACCTGGGAGTTGCGCCCCGGAGCCTCAAGCCGCTTGTCATGCGCGGCATCGAGCGCGAGATAGCGCGCGCCCGCGACGGGCAGCCGGCTCGCGTCTTCCTCAAGATGAACTCGCTCACCGACCGCGACGTCATCGACAAGATCGCAGAGGCCTGCCAGGCGGGCGTCGAGGTGGACATGATCGTGCGCGGAATCTGCTGCATCAAGCCGAACGTCTCGGGCAAGACCGATGGGCTCAACATCCGCCAGATTGTCGGCCGCTTCCTCGAGCACGCGCGCGTCTACGCCTTCGGCGCCGACAACGACCTCATCTACCTCTCGAGCGCGGACATGATGACGCGCAACACCGAGCGCAGGGTCGAGATCGCCTATCCGGTGCTCGACGAGCACTGCCGCGCCCTCGTCAAGGAGTACATGGCGCTGCAGCTCGCCGACAACGTGAAGGCGAGGCGCCTCACCTCGAAGGGAACCTGGGAGAAGGTGAAGGCCAAGAAGAGCGCCGAGCGCATCGACTGCCAGCAGGCCCTTATCGACCTCGCCATCGAGCGCTCTCAGCGCGACGCCAGGCCGCAGGAGGCCGCAGCGCCCGTCGCAAGGTCCGCCGCGGCGCCATCCCAGGCCGAGCAGCCCAAGCTGGCTCTCGAGCCTGAGGCAGCCCCCGCACAGCAGCAGGCGCCCCGGGGCCGTTTCAGGGCAGCCTTCTCGCTCATGGGGAGGGCCCTTCGTACCCTGGTCTCGGGCACCGACGAGGGGGCGCGCTGATGGCCGACAATCCGCAGATGAACGCCCTGCGCATCGAGCGCATGGCCTACGGGGCCGATGCCATCGCGCATGCGGCGGACGGCAAGGTCGTCTTCGTGCGCGGCGGCGCGCCCGGCGACGTCGTCGATGCCGAGATTCTGCAGGACGGCCCCAAGAGCATGCGCGCCCGCGTGACCCGCGTCATCGAGGCGGGGCCTGCACGCGCAGTGCCCAAGCACGACCTCACCGGCTTGGGCGACGCCTGTCCCTGGGCCCACCTCAGCCGCGAGGCGCAGCTCGAGGCCAAGCGCGGCGCCGTGGTGGACTCCCTCGTGCGCATAGGCCGATTCGACGCCGAGGAGGCCGAGCGCCTCGTGGACGCTTGCGAGTCGGTGTCGGACGATTGGGGCTACCGCAACAAGGTCGAGCTCGCCTTCGAACGCAGGAGCGGCAGGGCACGCCTTGGCATGCATGACGAGGCAGCCGGCGGCATCGTGGCCATCACGAGCTGCCCGCTTCTGCCCAAGCGCCACGCCAAGCTGCCAAAGTCCGTCTCGGGCGCCCTGTCCTACCTCGCCAACTCCAATCAGTTCGACCTCGAGCGCATCGGCATCCGCGTCTCCGAGCGCACGCGAGATCTGGAGATCGCCCTCTGGGGCCCTGCCGAGGGCTTCCCGCGCGCGCAGGCCGCCAAAGTGCTCTCGGATGCCGCCAAGGCCACGTCCATCGTGCGCGTGCTCACCAAGGGACCCGCGAAGGCTCGCAAGGTGGTCTCCGTCGAGCGCCTGTCGGGCGCAGGCTCGTGGGAGGAGCTCGTGGGCCAGGAGCGCATGCGCTTTTCTGCCCCCTCGTTCTTCCAGGTGAACACCAAGGGCGCCGAGCGTCTCGTGGAGCTCGCCCTCGACGGCCTCGAGTGCCAGGCCGATGATGAGGCCCTCGACCTCTACTGCGGGGCCGGCACCTTCACGCTGCCCCTTGCCAGGCGCGTGGGCTTCGTCGAGGCCGTGGAGAGCGCGGGCAGCGCGGTGCGCGACCTGAGGCGCAATCTCCAGACAGCCGGAATCGACAACGTCGAGGCCCTGGGCGGCGATGCGGCACGCGAGTTGGCTAATGCCGAGGCAGACATCGCCATCGTCGACCCGCCGAGGGCGGGCCTTGCCAAGGAGGCCGTGGACGGGCTCTGCGCGCTCGATGCCCGCGCCATAGCCTACGTCTCGTGCGACCCCGCCACCCTCGCCCGCGACCTTGCCCGCTTTCGAGAGATCGGCGTATTCGAGCCTTGCTCCATTACTCCCGTGGACCTCTTCCCCCAGACCTTCCACGTGGAGACGGTCACCATCCTGCGCAGGGCGACGCTCGGCCAATAGCGGCAAGGAGACCTCCATGAGGAAGACTTTCTCAACGCCTCACGCCCTCGGCGCACGTGGCCTACGCGCTCGCCTCATCAAGATGATCGGGACTTCCTCATGAACACGAGACCGCGCGGAGGCTGAAGATGGCATCGAGCATCGCATATCTGGACTACGTCCTAGAGCAGCTCTCGGATGTCGAGGGCATCTCGCACCGGGCGATGATGGGCGAATATTTGCTCTATTGCCAGGGCAGGCTCTTCGGAGGCATCTACGACGACCGCCTGCTCGCGAAGCCCGTTGCGGCCGCACGAGCGCTCATGCCCGACGCCGAGCTCGTCGCCCCCTATGGCGGCGCGAGCGAGATGCTGCTCGTAGACCGCATCGACGACCGGGCCTTCCTCAAGGAGCTGGTCGAGTCGATGTACGATGAGCTTCCAGATCCCAAGAGGAGGCGTGCAGCAAGGGCGTCCACCTCTCGTCGGGCGGAGTAGTATAGTCTGAGCGCAAGACGCCGTTATTAAGGAGCCGGACATGAAGATCACGACATTCAACCCGCAGATCATGACGAGAGATGCCGAGCCCGTCATCGAGCTGTTCGAGAAGCTCGGCTTTGAGAGGCGCCACGTCAAGGAGAGCATAGGCGATCTTGCCGTCACCGGCATCCGCATGAAGAGCGCGGACGGCAGCTATCTGGACATCTCGCAGTCCTCCATCATGCCCGAGCACGATCTGACGGCAATTCGCATGAACGTTGACGACTTCGACGAGGCGTATGAGCTTCTCGCATCCAATGGCTTCGAGAACGTATACGGAGATCAGGTGGTCGAGAACCCGACGTCGCGCTCCGCGGTCATGGTGTCGCCGTCGGGCTACGCCATCAACCTCGTGCAGCACATCAACCAGTAGCTCACCGTGATTCTCGCTTCGCAGAGCCCCAGGCGCATAGAGATTCTGCAGCTCGCGGGATTCGATCCAGACGTGCGGCCCCAAGACGTCGACGAGACGCCGCTCTCGGGCGAATCCCCCGTCGAGCTCGTGGAGCGCCTCTCGCGCCGCAAGGCCCTCGCGTGCGCGGTCGATGCCCCTGCCGACGAGGTCATCATCGCCGCCGACACCATCGTCTGGATGGGCGATGAGGAGCTCGGCAAGCCGGCAGACGCCGATGATGCGCGCCGCATGCTTGGCCTGCTCTCCGGCAAGACGCACCACGTGTCCACCGGGGTCTGCATCGTCAGGGGCGAACGCGAGAGGTCGTTCGTCGAGACCACCGACGTCACCTTCTTCGATCTCACCGACGAGGAGATCGACGCCTACGTTGCCACGGGAGACCCGCTCGACAAGGCAGGCGCCTACGGCTATCAATCCAAGGGATGCACCCTCGTGAGGCGCATCGAAGGCGACTTCTTCAATGTCGTGGGCCTTCCCATCGGAAGGCTCGTGAGGGAGCTCGACGCATGGGAGGATCGCTGATGGCGACAAAGATCGATTCCATCTCGCAGATGCCGGGAATCCTCGCGGGCCATGCCACGAACGAGGAGGCGGGCACGGGCTGCACCGTCGTCATCTGCCCCGAGGGTGCCATCTGCGGCGTCGACGTGCGCGGAGGCGCCCCCGCAACCCGCGAGACCGATCTTCTGCGCCCGGAGGAGACGGTGCAGGCCGTGCATGCGGTCGTGCTCTCCGGAGGCTCCGCATATGGCCTCGCCGCGAGCTGCGGCGTCGCAGAGGAGCTCGAGCGCCGCGGGATCGGCCTCGACGTGGGCGTGGGCATCGTGCCCATCGTCACCGGCGCGTGCCTCTTCGACCTCGCCTGCGGGAGCGCCAGCGTGCGCCCGACCGCAGATGACGGCGCTCGAGCGGCTGCGAGCGCATTCGAACATGCCGGCGATCCCCTCCCGCGCGGCAACGTGGGCGCCGGCACGGGCTGCACCGCCGGCAAGATGCTCGGCCCCGAGCGCACCATGAAGTCGGGCCTCGGCGAGCATGTGGAATTGCGCGGCGAGCTCGTCTGCGCGGCGATATCTGCCGTGAACGCCGTTGGCGACGTGCGCGACCCCGATACGCTCGATCCGATCGCCGGCGTGCGCGGCGAAGACGGCACTCTTGCGGCCAATAGCGCCGAGCTCATCGCCCAGATGGCCTCGATGCCGCTCGACCGCACGAACACCACCATCTCGTGCATCGTCACGAACGCCAAGCTCACGAAGGCCGAGGCCACCAAGGTCGCCCAGATTGCGGCCGATGCCTATGCGCATTCCATCGCGCCCACCCACACCACCAACGATGGGGACACCATCTTCGTCATGGCGACGGGCGAGGCTGAGGCGCCGCTCGATGCCGTGGGGGTCATCGCCACGCGCGCGCTCGAGCAGGCCATTGCCGATGGCGCGCGCCAGGCCGAAAGCGCCTACGGCTTCATCGCCGCCCGCGACCTCTAAAACATGACACTTGGGGACCGTCCCCATCTGTCACGTTCAGTTGCGGATGAAGTTGAGGATGAAGTAGAGCGCGAGCACGGACGCAACGAAGAGGGCAACCCTGCTGATGACGAAGAAGGCCTGGGAGCCCTGCTCCACGTCCGCGTCGACGGCCTCGCCAGCGATCGCGTCAACGTCCGCGCCCCCAGACTCGCCGGCCTCGTGCGCCTCCGGCTCCTCGTCCTCGATGAGGTTCGTGCCGCAGTACTTGCAGAACCTCGAGTCGTCTCGCACCTCGCGCCCGCAGT
This sequence comes from uncultured Coriobacteriaceae bacterium, assembly GCA_902782635.1. GTDB lineage: Bacteria > Actinomycetota > Coriobacteriia > Coriobacteriales > Atopobiaceae > CACZNT01. The sequence goes on along the minus strand of CACZNT010000147.1, from coordinate 7,197 downwards.
TGAAGCAGTACATGGCACCTCCTCCGTCGTCAGCCAGAATGAGCCAATGGGGACCGTCCCTATTGGCTCGTATTTGGGGGAACGGGAGTCTTTCCGGCATAGGATCGCCTGATGGCGACCCCATCGAGATTCTGCCCGAAGAGCGCACGGGCGATGATGAATCCGCAGATGAGCCCGCCCACATGGGCCGAGTTCGCCACGCCGGGCGTCACGATGCCGTAGCCGATGTTCTCCACCAGCATGAAGGCGAACCATCCGAGGTTGATCTCGGTGGCAGGTGAGCCGTCATGCCGCCCGTAGAGCATGTGCGTCCGCCAGATGATGAAGCCATAGGCCCCGAAGAGGCCGAAGATGGCACCCGAGGCCCCCACGGCAGCGGCCGGGTCGCCCATCAGCAGGTGCGTAACGACGAACGCGATGCCGCCCACCAGACCCGACACGAGATAGATGGCGAGGAAGCGGCCATGTCCCACCTTGGGCTCGAGCGAGACGCCGAGGAAGAAGAGCGAGATCATGTTGTTGAAGATGTGCGACAGGTCGCCGTGCATGAACATCGAGCTCAGGAGCGTGAAGAAGCTCCTGTCGGAGAAGAGCTCGGTCGTGAGCACGAGCGAGTTGTACGTCCTGTCGGGAAGGATCGCGAAGACCAGGTAGGCGATGAAGTTGAGCGCGATGAGGCCGAAGGTGACCTGCAGACTGTCATACCACTGGCTGCGGACGCCGCCTCCGCGCGCGAAGAGCGCCATCGTCGCCGCCTAGTTGAACTTGAACATCTTCTGGGCGACGCGGTAGATCCACAGCGTGGCCTTGGTGCCGTAGCTCGTGGGAAGGTTCGTCGCCATGCCGACGAAGCCGCGGCGCGCCCTGCGGTACATGCGCTTGTCGTAGGCCTCGAGGTCGTCCCAGAGCTTCTGGCAATCGGCGTGCGCCTGCGGGTCGTCGCTCTTCTTCGAGAAGATGGAGCATACGGCCATCATCAGCGTGAAGTACCCGATCATGTAGCTGCGCAGCTTCGGGCTCTCGATGTCGTCGTAGAGGTGGTAGGCCTCCATCATGATGCGGGTGATGCGCAGCTGCTGGTCGATGCGGCCGATCATCACCTGCTCGTTCACCGACTGGTCCTCGCGTCCGATGAAGTAGCGGTACAGGTCGACGTCGAGGTAGTAGAGCGTCTTGCACCTGGGCAGCGGCACGTAGGCGTAGATGTTGTCCACGTAGAAGGTGTGCGCGGGCATGGGGACGCCGCCGTCGCGCAGGACCGCGGTGCGGTAGCACAGCGAGTGCATGAGAAGGTTCTGCCAGATGTAGAAGTGGCCGATCTTGTCCCAGCCGATCACCTTGCCCTTGGGCAGGGCGAAGGCATAGTCGATCGTGGACTGCTTGTTGTCCTCGACGTGCTCGTAGACGTAGTTCGTGATGACGAGGTCCACCTGCCTGTCGTGGGCGATGAAGCCACGCAGCGTCTCGAGAAGCGAGCGGAGGGCCTTCTCGTCGAGCCAGTCGTCGGAGTCGACCACCTTGAAGTAGGCGCCGTCAGCCTGCTCGAGGGCCGAGAGCACCGCGATGCCATGCCCGCCGTTCTCCTGGTGGACGACCTTGATGTTGTCGGGGTAGCGCTCAGCCCACTCGTCGGCCTTCGCGGGGGTGTCATCCTTCGTGGACCCATCGTCAACGATGACGACCTGCACGTCCTCGGCCTGGCCGGAGCCATCGATGATCGAGCTGATGCAGTGGTCCATGTAGGCTGCCGAGTTGTAGCAGGGAATTCCAAAGGTGATGGTCTTCTCCATGGAAAGGGCGCTCCTCAGGCTCTAGTTCTGGGCGATTATGTCGTCGGACAGCTCAAGCGCCGATGCGACGACGCCGTCCATGTCGTAGTAGCGGTACTCGGCGAGCCTGCCCACCGGGTGGAAGTTCACGATGGCATCCACGCGCGCACGATACTGCTGGTAGAGGGCCAGGGGCTCCTCCTCGAGGATCGCGTAGTAGGGCGTCTGACCGCTCCCCGGCTCGTAGGCCTTGGAATACTCGCGCATGATGGTGGTCTTGCCGGCGAGCTTCTGACCCGTCATGTTCTTGAACTCGGTGATGCGCGTGAAATCCTCGCTGGTGGTGTAGTTCACCGTGCCCACGGGCTGGAACTGGTCCTGGTCGAGCGTCTCGAACTCCATGTCGAGCGTGCGATAGGGCAAGGCGCCCAGATCCATGGCGAAGAGCTCGTCGAGCGGGCCGGTGTAGATGACCTCACCGCCGTAGGGCGCGCCGTCCACGAGGACGCGCTCGCCCTCGATGGTCACGAAGTCGCGCGCGTCGACCTCGAGGAAGACGTCAATGAGGTCGTGGTCGAGCATGCGCTCGAAGAGCTTGGTGTAGCCGTCCTCGGGCATGCCCTGGTAGGGCGCCGCCGGGAAGTAGCGGTCGTCATCGCCCACCAGCACGGGCACGCGCCCGGTGACCGACGGGTCGATTTGGTCGGGGGTCTTGCCCCACTGCTTCATCGTGTAGTGGAGGAAGACGTTCTCGTAGACGTAGTCGGCGACCTCGGTGAGCTCGGGATCGTTCTTGGCGCGCAGCTCCATGATGGGGACGCGCTTGTTCTCGCCGAAGGTGGAGACGAGCTTCTGGTAGAGGTGCTCGCCCTTCTCGTCGCCGAAGGCCATCTTGAGCGAGGCGTGGTTGAAGGGGACGGGCATGAGCTGCCCGTGGATGTTGGCCAGGACCTTGTGCTGGTAGTCGGTCCAGTTGGTGAAGCGCGACAGGAAGGTGTGGACGCGCTCGTTGGTGGTGTGGTAGATGTGCGGGCCGTACAGGTGGATGAGGATGCCGGCCTCGTCGTCGCAATCGTAGGCGTTGCCGGCGATGTGACCCCTGCGCTCGACGACGCAGACCCTCATGCCGCAAGACTCCGCGAGCCTGCGCGCGCAGACGGCGCCCGCATAGCCGGCGCCCACGATGATGGCGTCGTAGGAGGAAACCTTCGTACCCTCAGGAAGACCCACTGAAATGCCCATGCTGCTCCCCTGTCTGTTTAGGCAAATCATATGCTCATGAAAAATCGAGTTTTGCGACGTGCGCGCTGCTCGATTCAATTGATTCTATCATGCGAGCCCATACGCCCCTATAATATCGATGCACGCCACAAAACCCCCAGCACGAATGCTCGGGGACCGTCTAGGAGCAGGAGGATCGTTTATGAGCGAGTTTCTCGACCGCATGAAGGCGGCTGCAAAGGCCGACAAGAAGACCATCGTCCTCGTCGAGGGCGAGGACGAGCGCGTCCGCGAGGCCGCGCGCGACATCGTGTCCGAGGGCCTGGCCAACATCGTCGTCCTCGGCAATCCCGACGAGATCGACGTCGAGGGCGCGACCATCATCGACCCGGCCACGTCCGACCTGCGCGAGCCCTACGCCGAGAAGCTGGCCGAGCTGCGCGCGAGCAAGGGCATGACCCTCGAGCAGGCGCGTGAGCAGGTGGCCGACGCCACCTACTTCGGCACCATGATGGTGAAGATGGGCGACGCCGACGGCCTCGTCTCCGGCGCATGCCACTCCACGGCCAACACGCTGCGCCCGGCGCTCCAGATCCTCAAGACGGCCCCGGGCACCAAGCTCGTCTCGAGCTTCTTCATCATGTGCACGCAGACGCCCCAGTACGGCGAGGCGGGCACGCTGCTATTCGCCGACTGCGGCCTCAACATCGCCCCCACCACCGAGGAGCTCTCCGAGATCGCCATCGCAAGCGCCGCCACGTGGAAGTCGTTCATGAGCGACGAGCCGCGTGTGGCCATGTTGTCCTACTCCACGATGGGCTCTGCCGGCGGCGACGTCGCCGAGAAGGTCCAGGAGGCGACTCGCCTCGCCAAGGAGAAGGCGCCCGAGCTCGCCCTCGACGGCGACCTGCAGCTCGATGCCGCGCTCGTGGAGTCTGTCGGCAAGCTGAAGGCCCCCGAGTCCAAGGTGGCAGGCAGCGCCAACATCCTCGTCTTCCCCAACCTCGAGGCCGGCAACATCGGCTACAAGCTCGTGCAGCGCTTCGGCGGCGCCGAGGCCTACGGCCCGCTGCTGCAGGGCATCGCGAAGCCGGTCAACGACCTCTCGCGCGGCTGCTCCGCCGACGACATCGTGGGCGTCGTCGCCATCACTGCCGTCCAGGCGCAGATGGCCGAGTAAGCCTCATTCGCATTTCAAGGGATAGCCCCCGCTGCAGCTCGATTGCAGCGGGGGCTACCTTTTGCAGCGCGTATTTGACGTCCGGCTAGCCCAGCGGGTGCGGGCCTGCAGCCTTCACATCGTCTGCCATGTCGGAATGGCGCTTCTCGACGTTCTCCTCGAACATGCGGGCGAGCTTGTCGGCCGTCTCGTCGTACTTCGCCTTGTCCTCCCAGGTGGCGCGAGGACTCAGGAGCTCGGAGGGAACGCCCGGGCACTCCATAGGAACCTGCACGTTGAAGCGCTTGTCGAGCACGAAGTCGCAATCGTCAATGATGCCCGACTGCGCGGCATCCACCATCTTGCGCGTGTAGGCCAGCTTCATGCGCTCGCCCACGCCGTAGGGGCCGCCGCTCCAGCCAGTGTTGATGAGGTAGACGCGCGTGCCGCCGCGCTCGATGCGCTCGCCGAGCATCTTCGCGTAGATGTTGGGATCGAGCGGCATGAAGGGCTCGCCGAAGAGCGACGAGAACGTGGGCTGCGGCTCCTTGATGCCGCGCTCGGTGCCGGCGACCTTCGACGTGAAGCCCGTGATGAAGTGGTACATCGCCGCCTTGGTGTCGAGCTTCGAGACCGGAGGCAGCACGCCGAAGGCATCGGCCGTGAGGAAGATGACGACGTCAGGGATGCGCTTGGCCTTGCCGCGCAGCACCGCATTCGGGATGTAGTCGACCGGATAGGCCACGCGGCCGTTCTCCGTGAGCGAGTCGTCGTCGTAGTCGCAGACGCGCGTCGAGGAGTCCATCACGACGTTCTCGATGATGGAGCCGAAGCGGATGGCGTTGACGATCTGCGGCTCCGTCTCGGGCTTGATGCCGATGGTCTTTGCGTAGCAGCCGCCCTCGATGTTGAAGACGGCGTCCTTGCACCAGCCATGCTCGTCGTCGCCGATGAGCATGCGGTCCTCGGCGGCGGAGAGCGTGGTCTTGCCCGTGCCCGAGAGGCCGAAGAACACCGTGGTGCCGTGCGATTTCGGGTTCATGTTGCAGGAGCAGTGCATGGGCAGCACGTTGTCCTCGATGGGAAGCAGGTAGTTCATCACCGAGAAGATGGCTTTCTTGATCTCGCCGGAATATGAGGTGCCGGCCACGATGATGACGCGCTCGGTGAGGTTGAGCACGACGGCCGCCTCGGAGACGGCGCCCGAACTCTCGGGGTTGCACTTGTAGCCGGGGGCCGCGAGGACGATGAAATCGGGGTCGTAGTCGCGGAGCTCGACGTCGGTGGGCCTCACCAGCAGCTGGCGGGCGAAGAGCGCCTGGCTCGCGCGCTCGCAGACGACCTCGAAGGAGCGCGAGAAGCGCCTGTCCGCGCCGGCGATGGCCTGCGTCACGTAGAGCGTGCGCTCGGAGAGGTAGTTGCAGACGTCGGCCTTGAGGCGCTCGTAATCGTCAACGGAGAAGGCCTGGTTGACCTCGCCCCACGCGATCTGGTCGTGCACCTCGGGGGTGTCGACGATGAAGCGGTCCTTGGGGCTCCTGCCGGTGTAGGCGCCCGTCTCGACCGCGAGGGCGCCAGTGGACGTGAGCTTGCCCTCGCCTCGCTGCAGCGATGCCTCGACGAGGTTCGTGGGGCTGAGGTTGAGATGCACGCGGTTCTTGTCGTACCGCAGGCCGACCCTCTCGAAATCATCAGAGATCATGGGGCCTCCTTCGATCGCGCTCGTTTGAGCTTCTTTGACTTAGCTTCAAACAATCATGACCCAGAAAGGTGCCCGCTTAACTACAGCCGTGTTAACACTTCTTTACTTCACAATAAGGCTGGCTTTAACGAAGCGGGCGGGCTCGGCGTTGCGGGCGAGCGGCTTTGCTGACCATTCGCATGGTTAGCCGCCGCCGGTCCCAGCCAGTGTGCCCAGTTTGTAACGACAGCCACGCCGCCCATCAGGACATGCCTGGCCAGCAGTACTGTTAACGCATCCTGCGAAGGAAGGACAACCATGGAAAAGAAGGACATCGACTGGGGCAGCATCGGCTTTGGCTACATGCCCACCGATTACAGCTACGTCTCGAACTATCGCGATGGCGAATGGGACGAGGGCACCCTCACGCCCGACCACACCGTCACGCTCTCCGAATGCGCCGGCATCCTCCACTACTGCCAGGAGGTCTTCGAGGGCCTCAAGGCCTACACGACGAAGTCCGGCGACATCGTCTGCTTCAGGCCCGACCTCAACGCCGAGCGCATGTACGACTCCGCGAAGCGCATCTGCATGCCGCCCTTCCCCGTCGACCGCTTCATCGACGCAGTCAAGCAGGTCGTGAAGGCAAACGCCGCCTGGGTGCCGCCCTTCGGGAGCGGGGCTGCGCTCTACATCCGCCCGGTCATGTTCGCGACTGGCGTGGTGATCGGCGTGAAGCCAGCCACCGAGTACCAGTTCCGCATCTTCGTCACCCCCGTCGGCCCGTACTACTCGGGCGGCGTCAAGCCCGTGGCGCTCAAGGTGTCCGAGTACGACCGCGCGGCACCCCACGGCACCGGCAACATCAAGGCGGGACTCAACTACGCCATGAGCCTCTACCCCAGCGTTGAGGCGCATGAGCAGGGCTTTGCCGACAACATGTTCCTCGACCCCGCAACGCGCACCTACGTCGAGGAGTCTGGCGGCGCGAACTTCCTGTTCGTCACCTCCGACCACAAGGTGGTCTACCCCAAGTCGTCGACGGATTCCATCCTGCCCTCGATCACGCGCCGCAGCCTCGTCCACATCGCCCGCGACATGGGCTACGACTACGAGCATCGCCCCGTGAGGTTTGACGAGATCTCGAACTTCACGGAGTGCGGCATGTGCGGGACAGCTGCCGTGATCAGCCCCGTGGGCAAGGTCGTGAACACCGACGGCACGGAGATTGTGTTCGGTGACGGGATGGAGAAGGCAGGACCCGTCCTCACGGCGCTGCGCACCCAGCTCACCGAGATCCAGACGGGCGTCCTCGAGGGCCCGGAAGGCTGGGTCGTCAAGATCTGCTAACCCCCTAAGACAGTTTG
>CACZNT010000146.1 GCA_902782635.1 uncultured Coriobacteriaceae bacterium | reverse complement strand
CTGGTGCGCGACGATCCGCGCGTGGTGGACCCCGCCCTCAAGGAGAGCGCGTTCCTCACCAACATCTTCAACCGCCTGGCGCGCAGCTGCTTCTACGGCGCGGCCAACGTGCTCGGCTCCAAGCTCCCCCAGATCGCGCCCACCGAGGCGTGCGTCGCGGCCTGCGACGAGGCGACGCTCGCGTTCGAGCGCAGCTGCCATGCCTTCAACGCGCACGAGGCGCTCTCCGTGGCCGATGCCTTCGGCCGCGAGGCCAACAAGCGCTGGGACGAGGCGAGCAAGGCGGCCAAGGGCGACGACGAGGCCTATGCCGCCGCGCTGGCCGACGCCTTCCGCTCGCTGCGCACGCTCACCCTGCTCATGCACCCCGTCGCACCGGCAGGCTGCGAGGACATCTGCGCCAAGCTGCGTCTGGACCCGGAGCGCTTCTTCTCCTGGGAGCATGCCTTCGCCAGCCTCGACGAGGTCGCGGGCGAGCAGGGACATGCCATCGAGGAGCTGCCCCCGCGCTACGACTTCTTCCAGAAGCACGAGAGCCAGCGCTAGCGCCATGGTGCCGGCCACCCCGCAGCCCCACTTCCCGAGCCCCTATGCGCAGCCGCAGACGCCGCCGCGTCTGGCACGCATGGTCGAGGTGCCGGATGGCGCCCAGATTGCCGTCTTCGCCTATGGCGAGCGCGCCGAGGCCGTGCCCGTGCTGTTCCTCCATGGAAACGGAGAGGAGCACGGCATCTTCGGGCCCATCATCGACGCCGTCGTCGAGGCGGGGCACACGGCCATCGCCGTCGACTCGCGCGCCCAGGGCAAGTCGACCCGCGGGACCGCGCGGCTCACCTACGAGCTCATGGCCGACGACGCCCTCGCCGCCCTCGATGCCCTCGGGACGAGGCGGGCGCATGTCCTGGGCTTCTCGGATGGCGCCATCGAGGCGCTGCTGCTCGCGCGCGACCATCCCGAGCGCGTGGCGAGCGTGACGTCTTTGGGCGCGAACCTCACGCCCGAGGGCGTGCTCGACGACGGCTGGGATCTGGCTGGGCTCGTGGACGTCCATCGCGCCTGGGCTGCCCACGACTTCGGCGCCGATGTCGATGCGTCGCTGCTCTCGCCCTCGCCCGCCGATGCCGCGGCCTCGGCAGACCTCCTCGCCCTCATGCTCGAGGAACCGCACATCGAGGCGAGCTCGCTTGCGCGCATCTCGTGCCCCGTGAGCGTCGTCGTGGGCGAGTTCGACTGCATTCGCGACGACGAGACGGTGGCCATCGCGCGCGCCATCCCCCGCTCGCGCCTCCTCGTCGTCCCCGGCCAGGGCCACACCCTGCCCAAGCACGTCCCCGGCATCGTGACGACGATCCTCCTCGACACCATCGCCCGCGTCTCCTAGCACCCGCGGAAAAATGGGACTGCGAAAGAAGGGATGCCCCCCTTCTTCGCACCCGCTTCGCGCAGATGGCAAGGTACCGAGGAATTATTGCAAGGTACCTTGACAATCCCCTTCGTAGTCTCAAAATTGTGCGGGTATGCGAAGAAGGGATTGACGTATGACAGAACAGCAGCTGAGGGAGACCGCGGAGGGCCTCCCCCTGCCCCGAAGGGTCTTGCACCACCTGGGATTCTTCGGCCATTACCTGCATGTCCACGCCGGCGGCAGGAGCGGCAAGCAGCATATCCTCACCCACCTGCTCGTCGACGGCGCGATGACCCAGCGCGAGCTCCTCGACAAGTGCTGCATCAGCTCGGCCGCCCTCTCCGAGGTCGTCGCCAAGCTCGAGGCAGAGGGCCTCGTGCGCCGCAGCAAGGACGAGTCCGACCAGCGCAAGCTCCTCGTCGAGCTCACCGACGAGGGAACGGCGCGGGCGGAAGAGCTCCTCGAGCGCAAGCATGATTTCGAGGAGCAGGCCCTCGCCTGCCTCGACGAGGGCGAGCGCGAGCAGCTCGTCGACATGCTCGAGCGCATGGCCGCCCACTGGGAGCAGCTCGACACGAGGGGAGGCGCCGCATGAGCATCCACGAGCGCAATCACACCACCCTTCCCGACCTCGGCATCCTCGAGGTAATGCGCACCATCGGCAAGAGCGTGCGCGAATTCAAGCTCCCCGCGCTGGTGACGCCCTTCCTCATGCTCGGCGAGGTGGCCATCGAGTGCATCATCCCGTTCATAACCGCGCAGCTCATCAACGCCATCAACGCGGGCGCGGACATGGCCGAGATCTCGCGCTACAGCGTCATCCTCATCGGGCTCGCCATCGTGAGCCTCGCCTGCGGTTCGGCGGCTGGCATCACGGCAAGCCATGCGAGCGCGGGCCTCGCCAAGAACCTGCGCCACGACATGTTCCACCAGATCCAGGGCTTCTCCTTCTCCAACATCGACCGCTTCTCGACGAGCTCGCTCGTGACGCGCCTCACCACCGACGTCTCCAACGTGCAGATGGCGTTCATGCAGCTCATCCGCACGGCATTCCGCAGCCCCTTCATGCTGGCCTTCGCCATCGCCATGTCGTTCATCACCGGCGGCCCGCTCGCGGCGGCCTACGTCGTGGTGGCCATCGTGCTCGGCGCATTCCTCTTCGGCATCGCCCTCCACGTCATGCCGATCTTCCGCAGGCTGTTCCGCAAGTACGACGCCCTCAACGAGAGCGTCGAGGAGAACGTGACCGGCATCCGCGTTGTCAAGTCGTACGTGCGCGAGGCCTACGAGAAGCAGAAGTTCGGCGAGGCGAGCGGCAACCTCTTCTCCGACTTCCTCCACGTCGAGCGCATCCTCGCGCTCAACATGCCCTTCATGCAGCTGTGCATCAACGTCGTGTACGCCTTCGTGGTCTACTTCGGGTGCAAGGCCATCATCGAGACGCGGGGCGAGGCGCTGGCCATCGGCCAGATTTCGGCGCTGCTCACCTACGGCTTCTCGATCCTCATGAGCCTCAACATGCTCGCGATGATCTTCGTGATGCTCACGATGAGCGAGGAGGGCGCCAGGCGCTGCTGCGAGGTGCTGCTCGAGGAGAGCGACATCAAGAACCCCGAGAACCCGGTGCTCGAGGTGGCCGACGGCTCCATCGACTTCGACGACGTGAGCTTCAAGTACTCCCCCGACGCTGCCGAGCAGGCGCTCACCGACATCGACCTGCACATCGCCTCGGGCGAGGTCATCGGCGTGATCGGCGGCACGGGCTCGTCGAAGACCACCCTCGTCAACCTCGTGAGCCGCCTCTATGACGCCACCGAGGGCACGGTGCGCGTGGGCGGCGTCGACGTGCGCGACTACGACCTCGACACGCTGCGCGACAAGGTGGCCGTGGTGCTCCAGCGCAACGTGCTCTTCTCGGGCACCATCAAGGACAACCTGCGCTGGGGCAACCCGGATGCGACCGACGAGGAGATGGTCGAGGCCTGCAAGCTCGCGCAGGCCGACGAGTTCGTGCGCGCCCACACGAATGGCTACGACACCTACATCGAGCAGGGCGGCACCAACGTCTCGGGTGGCCAGAAGCAGCGCCTGTGCATCGCGCGCGCCCTTCTCAAGAAGCCCAAAGTGCTCATCCTCGACGACTCCACCAGCGCGGTCGACACCAAGACCGACAAGCTCATCCGCGCAGGCTTCCGCGAGTACATCCCCGAGGTCACCAAAATCATCATCGCCCAGCGCACCGGCTCGGTGGAGGACGCCGACCGCATCGTCGTCATGGACGGCGGGCGCATCAGCGCCATCGGCACCCACGAGGAGCTGCTCAAGACCTCGCCCATCTACCGCGAGACCTACATCTCGCAGAACAAGCAGTCCCACGACGACAAGATGGCCGAGCTGGAGCCGGCCGAACCCGTAATGCCCGAGAGGGGAGGCGATGCCCGATGAGTGCCAAGAAGAAGGGAACCAAGCGCGAGGCGGTCGAGCCCCTCGAGAAGAAGCCGACCGAGGAGGAGCTGGCCCAGGAGGCGCGCGAGGCCGATAAGGCCGCGCTCGAAACCAGGCTCAAGGCGAACGAGGAGGCGCTGCCCCAGGGCAAGCGCGGCAAGGGAGCACGCGACCCCCGCGGCACCCTCAAGCGCATCTTCTCCTTCGTCGTCGAGTTCTACCCCGTGGAGTTCGCGCTCTTCATCATCTGCATCATCACCCCCGCCATCCTGCAGTCGCTGCCGAGCATCTTCCTGCAGAACGCGCTCGCTGTCGTGAGCGAGTACTGGGAGAGCGGCGACTGGGCCGCTGCGGCGCCCAGAATCGGCAAGATCACCCTGGTGCTCGGCATCGTCTACGCGATCTCGATCGCCCTTGTGGCCGCGCGCGAGCAGCTGGGCGCCAAGATCACCCAGGGCACCCTCATGCAGCTG
>CACZNT010000145.1 GCA_902782635.1 uncultured Coriobacteriaceae bacterium | reverse complement strand
GTCCGCCTCGAGCAGGGCGAGGCGAATCTCGCGCATCGCGGAGTTGATGTCATCCTCGGTGAGCTTGCCCTTGCCGCGCAGCTTGTCGAAGGTGTCCTGGAGGCGGTCGGAGAGGCTGCTGAATACTGCCATGTGCTACTTCCCTTCGTTCTCGCCGACGAGCGCGCGCGAGAACTCGAGCGCGTCGAAGGACTGCAGGTCGTCGACCCCCTCGCCCACGCCGACGCGCAGGATCGGGAGTGCGAGCTCATGCGAGATCTGGACGGCGATGCCGCCCTTGGCGGTGCCGTCGAGCTTGGTCACGATGACGCCGTCGAGGTCGAGGGCGTCGTTGAACTCCTTGGCCTGGTTGAGGCCGTTCTGGCCGGTCGTGGCGTCGATCACGAGGACGACCGAGACGGGCATCCCGGAGCGCTTGCGCGTGACCTTCACGACCTTCTCGAGCTCGCGCATGAGCTCGGGGCTGGTGTGCAGGCGCCCCGCCGTGTCGATGAGGGTGAGCTCGGCATCCTCGCGCTCGGCCGCCTCGCAGATCTCGAAGCAGACGCTCGCCGGATCGGCACCGCGCTCACGCGTAACAACCTCCACCCCGGAGCGCTCGCCCCACACCTGGAGCTGCTCGATGGCTGCGGCGCGGAAGGTGTCGGCGCCGCCGATGAGGGTGCGCTTGCCCGCGTCCCGCGACGCCTTGGCGAGCTTGCCCACCGTCGTCGTCTTGCCCGAACCGTTGACGCCCACGAAGAGCACGCAGCTCGGCGTGTCCTTGAAGGGGTCGACATGCACCGGCGGGAAGCCCTCGGCAAGAAGGTTCGCCAGCGCCCGCTGGATCTGCGGGGCGCGGGTGAGGTTCTCGCGCGCGGCCTGCTCGCGCAGCTCGTCGACGACGAGCATCGAGAGCTCGGCTCCCAGGTCGCCCATCACGAGACGGTCCTCGAGGTCCTCCCAGAAGTCCTCGTCGACCTCGCCGCCCATGTAGAAGAGTTCGTTGAGCGCCTCACGAGAGCGTGCGAGGCCCCTCCTCAGAGATTCGCCAAAGCCCATCTCAAGCGTCGACCACCTTTCCGGTTGCCTTGTCCAGGCGCTGCGAGACCACATGGCTCACGCCATCGGCCTGCATCGACACGCCGTAGAGGACGTCTGCCTGCTCCATGGTTCGCCGCTGGTGGCTGATGACGATGAGCTGCGTCGACTGCTTGAGCTGCTCGATCGCCCCCAGGAGCTTGTCGAGGTTCGAGTCGTCGAGGGCGGCCTCGACCTCGTCGAATACGTAGAAGGGCACCGTGCGCGTGCGGTACACCGCGAAGAGCAGCGCCAGTGCCGTGAGCGACTTCTCGCCGCCGGACATGAGCGTCATCTTTGCGATGCGCTTGCCGCGCGGCTGGGCGACGATCTCGATGCCGGTCTCGAAGAGGTGGTCGGGATCGGTGAGCTCGAGATGCGCCTGGCCGCCCGGGAAGAGCATCTGGAAGACCTCGGCGAAGTTGTCGTTCACCGCGTCGAAGGTGATGAGGAAGGCCGAGCGCATCTTGCGGTCGATGGCCGCGGTGATCTTCGCGAGCGAGCTGCGCGCGGACTCGAGGTCGGCCACCTGCTCGGAGATGTAGTCGGCGCGCTCCTTGAGGCGCGTGTACTCGTCCATGGCCACCTGGTTCACGGGGCCGATCTCGGCGAGCTGACGCCTGAGGCGCGCGGCCTCGCGCTCCATCGCGGCACGATCCTCGGGGGCAGGCAGCTCGAGGGCCTCCTCGAGCACGTAGCCGCCCTCGCCGGTGATGGCCTCGATGGCAGACTGCACCTGCACCTCGAGCTTTCCCGATTCGATGCGGCGCCCCTCGGCGGAGCTGCGCGCCTCGTCGAGGGCCTGCGTGGCTTGGGAGACGGCGGCGCGGGCATCGCCGATGGTGCGCTTGAGGGAGTCGGAGTCGGCCTCCGCGAGCGAGGCGCGGTCGCGCAGGCGGGCCGCCCACGACTCGGCAACCTCCTGGATGGCGACGTAGCGCTCGTGGAGCGGGTCGACGCGCAGGCGCAGCACCTCGAGCGAGCGCGAGCTCGAGAGGATGGCGTCGTGTCGGCGGCTGAGGTCCTCCTCGCGCCTCACGAGCTCCTCCTCGCGCACCTCCAGGTTGCGCCTGCGCTCCTGCGAGGTGGCAAGCGACAGCCTGGCCTCGGCCAGGGCGCGCGTCGCGGCCTCCTCGGCCTCGCGGGCATCGGCGCGCTCGCGTGCGAGCTCCTCGGCAAGGGCTGCCGCCTCCTTCACGCGCTCGGCCGCCTCGTCAGCCGCCGCCTTGTGCGCCTCGAGCTTCGGCTTGGCCTCGGCTGCCTTGGCCCCCGCCTCCTCGCGGCGGCGCTCAACCTGAGAGCGCTCGTTTGCCGCCTGGTCGCGCTGGGCCTCGAGGCGCGCCGCCTCGGACTTCACAGAGGAGAGCTCACCGGAGATGCGGGCCTGCTCGCCCTGCGCATGCGCGAGGGCATCGCGGGCATTCGAGAGCGCCTCGCGCTCGGACGCCACGCGGGCCTCCGCCTCGGAGAGCGCGCTCTTGAGCTTGGGGATGGTACCGTCGAGCGTGCGAATGCGGCGCTTGCGCTCGAGGGAGCCATCTGCGGCGCCCTCGGAGCTGCCGATTATGACGCGGCCGTCGGAGAGCACGCAGGCGCCATCCTGGCTCACGAAGGTGAGGCCGGGGTGCGCGGCGTGCGACTTGATCGCGTCGTCGATATTGTCTGCGAGCATCACGTCGCCGAGGAGCGCCTCGATGAGCTCAGCGGCCTCCTCGCCCACCTTGAGCTCGTCCACGAGGCGCTTGCCCTTGCCGGCGGCATGTTCGTGCTTGCCGTCGAGGGACACGAGCGTCGCGCGCCCGCCGGCGCCTGCCGCGAGCGCGGCGCGTCCCAGGGCGGAGAGCTCGTCGGAATCGGCGACGACGAGGGCCGCAAGGTCCTCGCCCAGCAGGCGCTCGACGAGCGACTCGAGCTCGGGGGGAGCCTCGATGAGGTCGGCGAGGCGGCAGCGGATGAGCGCCGAGGCCTCGCCATCGTCTGCGAGCGCGGCCACGCGCGGGCTCTGCGTCTCCACGGCGACGTCGGCCGCGCGCAGGGCCTCGAGCGAGCCCATCGCCTGCGAGAGCTCCGTGCGGGCCGCCTCGTGCGTGCCCTCGGCCTCCTGCAGGGCCTCCTGGCGCCTCGGAATCTCCTGGCTTGCCTGCTCGGCCGCGGCGCGCGCCTTGTCGAGCTCGTCTGACGTGCGCTGCTCGCGCTCGCGCGCGGCCTCGAGTGCCGCCTCGCAGGTGGCGAGCGTCTCGCCGATCTGGTCGAGGCGGCTCTGGTACATGGAATCCTCTACCTCGGCGCCGGAGAGCTGCTCCTTGAGGCGCACGTAGGCGAGCGTCTCCTCGTCGGCGGTGCGCTGGGCGGCGCGGGCGTCTGCCGCGAGCTGGGCCTGGCGCTCGTCGATGGCCTCGCGTGCCGCGCGGGCCGCCTCTGCGTCGGGGCCGAGCTTGGCAACCTCCTGTTCGAGGTGTCCCGCCCCCGCGCGGACCTCCTCCAGCTCGCGGCGCAGGGCCTCGAGCTGCTCATGGGCGTCGCGGCGGCCCTTCTCGGTGGTCGAGAGGCTCATCCGCATCTCGGAGAGCCGCTCGAGCATGTTCTTGCCCTTCTCCTCGAGAAGGCGCATGTCGGAGTCGATGCGTCCCAGGGCCTCCTGCATCCTGCGGCGCTGCTCGCCGAGGTCGCCCACGAAGAGGCCCTTCTGCTCGAGCAGCGACTGCAGCTTGTCGAGCTCGGCCTGCTTCTCCGAGAGCTGGTACTGCGCGAGCTCGACGGCCGCCTCGTCCTCGTGGAGCTTGCCCTTGAGCTCGTCCCAGCTCCCCTGGAGGGTGCGCAGGTCGTCGACGGCGAGTATCGCCGAGCACTCGCGCAGGCGCTCCTCAAACTCGGCCGCGCGACGGGCCTTGTCCACCTGGCGCTCGAGCGGGCGCAGGTGACGTCCGATCTCGCGTGCGATGTCCTTGGCGCGCACGAGGTTCTCGTCCATGCTCTTGAGCTTGCGCTGCGAGCGCTCCTTGCGCCGGCGGTGCTTCGAGATGCCGGCGGCCTCCTCGATGAGGGCGCGGCGCTCCTCGGGGCGGCTCGAGAGCACGGAGTCGAGCTTGCCCTGGCTGATGATGGAATGCGTCTCCTTGCCGAGGCCGGAGTCGTGCAGGATGTCCTGGATGTCCATGAGGCGGGCGGGCGCGCCGTTGATGAGGTACTCGCTCTCGCCCGAGCGGTACATACGGCGGGTGATGCCCACCTCGTCGAAGTCGACGGGGATCGTGTGGTCGGAGTTGTCGAGCACGAGCGTGACCTCTGCCACGCCCACGGGCTGGCGCGCCGAGGAGCCGGAGAAGATGACGTCCTCCATGGCCTGGCCGCGCAGCATCTTGGCGCTCTGCTCGCCGAGGACCCACAGGATGGCGTCTGAGATGTTCGACTTGCCCGAGCCATTGGGCCCCACCACCACCGTGAGACCGGGGTGGTAGACCATGACCGTGCGGTCGGCAAACGACTTGAATCCTTTGAGCGTGAGCGACTTTAGGTACACGGGCTGTCCCCCTCC
>CACZNT010000144.1 GCA_902782635.1 uncultured Coriobacteriaceae bacterium | reverse complement strand
TGCTCCGGAGTGAAATAGCTTCTGTCCATGGCGCACACTTTCAGTTCATAGCCATCGGCAAACCCTGCTACCAGAATCTTTATACGCAACGGTGCGCGATTCCGTCTCAAGCAAACGCACATGCGCCTGAGACGGGACCGTGAGTTGGAACATATAATTATCGAAAGGGGATTGAAATGCCCCTGTTCGGGATCGAGGAGGAAACGCATGAGTACATTCGAGAACATCTCTCCCGAGCTGCGCGAGAAGGCCCGTGCCTGCACGAGCGCCGAAGAGCTCTTCGAGCTCGCACAGGTCGAGGGCATCGAGCTGACGGATGAGCAGCTTCAGGCCGTGTCCGGGGGTGTCCATTGGAGTTGTGTCGGCTACAACGAGAATTGCCCTGATTATTCCAGCTCAATGCCGATGTAATCTAACTTGTTCATCTTTGAGGCAAGGCTCTTCTCGGCAAAATGCTTCACAACCCTGCGGGCAAATCCCGTTTCCGCGTACTTTGCGACGACGATATACTCATGCGGATGTAGGCAATCCTCTATGAGGGCGGGGAGAACATGGAGTCCAACGGAAGGAATCCCATCGTCAGGGGAGCGTTGACGGCGGTGCTCTGCGTGCTGGCGTCGATCGCGGGCGGCTACATCAGGTCGGTGGTGATTAACAAGGGCGTTTACGAGCCCGACGTTTTCCAGCTTGGTGTGTTCGCCGTCTTCATGTTCCTCGTCGGCTACTTCGCGCCCACCCCCGCGCAGGCCAGGCAGAGCCGCCAGAACCTCAAGGATAAGCTCGCTGGCAAGAAGTAAATGAGTCAGTTGGCTACGTCCCTATTGACTCATTTCTAGACAGAATCGCCAACGTGTGCGTATAAACTGCAACGCCATCAAGGGGAAAGGGAAGACCAATGGACCTCAGCAACCTGTCTGACGACCTGAAGGCCAAGGCCCGTGAGTGCAAGACCACTGAGGAGCTGCTCGCTCTTGCCAGCGAAGAGGGAGTCGAGCTCTCGGATGCCGAGCTCGAGAACGTTTCCGGCGGATACGACTGGAAGCCGTGCACGAGCGACTGCAACGAAGTCTGCAATTACCATGGCTGCGGATCCTACTGTTAAGAAGCAGGCCGGCGGGCGCCCTTGAGCCGCGCCCTCAATCTGCACTTGGTCGCGTCGCTTAGACGAGCCCATGGGCCTAGCCCCATGGGCTCATTTGCGCTCGCTCGCGGAGAGGCCGCCGTTCGCACGGGCCATGAAACTACACTTGGTGTGAGAGGTTCTCGACAGGGGAGGCTCCGATGACGCGCCAACAACCAAGCTTCGAGCTCACGAGCAGGCTGATGCTCCGCCTCCTGCTCGCGCAGGTCCTCATCGCCGTCGTGCCGCAGGTGAACGGCCTCGTCTCGAGCTATTTCGCGAGCAACTTCGTCGGCATTGAGGCGATGGGCGCTGTGGGCCTCTACATGCCGCTCAACATGCTCGCCTTCTCCCTCAACACGATCCTTGTCGGTGGTTCCACCATCATCTGCGGAAAGCACATGGGAGAGAACCAGCTGGGAAAGACGCAGGAGGTCTTCTCGCTCGCATGCGTCGCCTCTCTCGTCCTCTCCGTCGCCCTCATCATCCTCTACGCCGTCCTGAGCCTCTTCGACCTCACGGTGATCTTCACGCGCGACGACGTGGTGCGCCCAATCTTCAACACCTATCTGCTCGGCCAGGCCATAGGCCTCATCCCGATGCTCTTCGGCAATGCGTTCGCCTCGTTCCTCTCCATCATGAACCGCAGCAGGCGCACGCTCATCGCCAGCATCTGCTACGTGATCGCGAACATCGCCTTCAACTACATCTTCGTCGGCATCCTCGCCCTCGAGGCCTTCGGGCTCGCGCTTGCCACCTCGCTCGGCCTGTGGGTGTTCTTCCTCGTCCAGGCGGCGGCCTTCCTCGAGCCTGACTCCATGCTTCGGATCAAGCTCACCGTCCCCAGGCTCGACGAGGCCCTCGAGGTCGTGAGAGTGGGCTTCCCGGGAGCTGCCAGCTACATCTACATGACGGCGCGCGGCATCATCGTCAACAATCTCCTCGAGGCCTTCGTGGGCACGGTCGCCATCTCGGCCTTCGCCGCGTCGAACAACCTCCTCAACATCTTTTGGGCCATCCCCAGCGGCATGCTCGCCGTCTCGCGCATGCTCATCAGCGTGAGCGTAGGCGAGGAGGATCGCCAGACCCTCGCCGACGTGATGCGCGTCATGTTCCGCCGCTTCATCCCCATCATGTGCGTCGTCTCGCTGGGAATCATCCTCATGGCAGAGCCCTTCACCAGCATCTTCTTCCAGGACCGCTCGGAGGCCGTCTTCGACATGTGTGCCTGGGGATTCAGGATCCTTCCGCTGTGCATGCCGCTGAGCATCATCAACATGCATTTCACCTGCTACGGCCAGGCTTCCAACAAGCAGGGCCTCGTGCACCTGCTGGCGCTGCTCGACGGCGTCGTGTGCGTCGCCGGCTTCACTGCGCTGCTCATCCCTGCGCTCGGCATCAACAGCGCCTACATCGCCAACGTCTTGAACGGCGTCGTCACCACCATCGTCATCGTGGCCTACTCCTGGATTCGCCTGGGGCACATGCCGCGCAACATGGAGGAGCTAATGGTGATCCCGGACGACTTCGGCGTGGCGCAGGGCGAGCGGCTCGACCTTACGGTGAGGTCGATGGAAGACGTGGTGAGGGTCTCGGACGCTGTGTTCGGCTTCTGCAACGAGCACAACATCCCCAAGCGGACGGCCAGCTATGCGGCCGTTGCCATGGAAGAGATGGCGGGCAACATCATCCGCCACGGCATGACGCTCGACAGCAAGCGACACAGCGTGGACGTGCGCGTGGCGCACAAGGATGGCGACGTGATCTTGCGCCTCAAGGACGACTGCCCCGCCTTCGACCCCAGCCAGCAGCAGAGCATCTTCGACCCGGACGACCCGCTCAAGAACATCGGCATCCGCATGGTGTACAAGATGGCCGACGAGGTGCAGTACCAGAACATCCTAGGGCTCAACGTCCTCACCATCCGCCTGGCTGCCTGACCTCGTGTAATATCTCCCGCAGGCCCTCGAACCTGTCCCTTTTGTCATGACAAAGGGGACTGTCCCCTTTGTCATATCTAGAGGAGGGCGGCGAGGAAGGCTGCGGGCGACTCCAGCGCGCACATGTGACCGCCGGGTATCACGACCTCCTCGGCCGTGCCCCCACGTGCGCGATAGCGCCCGAGAAACGCGCGAATCTGGGCCTCCATCGGCTGCGGCGGGTAGACGTCCTCGCCGGGCCAGCCGGGCATAAGGCCAATCTTTCCCAGGTAGCCCACGTCCATGAGGGACTCGTCGCTCACGATGCGGTCGGCATCGCCGTGCACCCAGAGCACGTCGAGGCGCCCCGCGAGCTCCAGGAAGCCCTCGAGGCGGCCGTGCTTCGAGCTCATGGCGTTGAGGACGCCGACGTCTCCTGCCACCACGTGGGGCCAGGCGTCGCTGCGCTCGAAGGTCCCGGGGAAGCGCGCGGCGCCCGTGCTGATCTTTCCCAGGGCGTCGAGCATGCGATTCTCCCAGTCGCGCCCCATGCGGAATGGGGGAGCGAAGTAGTACGAGCGCAGGATGTCACGCAGGATGAAACGGCTCCCGTGCTCCACGGCGAGCACGAGGCCGGGATTTGCCGTCCCCGCGCCGCTCCCCAGCCCGAGCGGGGAGAAGGGCGTGCCCTCTGCCCCGTAGGTGCCGCCGAAGCCATAGGGCGAGCCGGGGGCGAGCAGCACGAGCCGCTCGACGCGCTCAGCGTGGTCGATGGCGTACTGCATGGCGATGTTTCCGCCCATGGACCAGCCCACGAGCTCGAAGCGCTCCCAGCCGAGCGCCTCGACGAAGGCGTGGATGTCATCCGAGAAGTCGCGATAGCCGCGCGTCGCGTCCACGTCGGCCGCCTCCGTCTCGCCGAAGCAGCGCAGATCCGGCGCCACGACGTCGAAATGCTCTGCCAGAAGCGGCATGAGGGGCGCCACGTAGACGGACGAGGAGAGGTTTCCGTGGATGAAGAGGAGGCGACGCGCATTGCCCTCGCCGGCGCGCCTGTACGCCACGCGCAGCCGACTCGTCTGGATGCTATGTGACGAGGTCATGGACGTCATATCGGCATTATAGCGACACTCGTCGCGTAAATGCTATCCGTCTACAGACATTTCCTGCACGCCGGGCAAATATCCTGTTGACAATTGTTACCAATTACATAGCATTTGACGTAACAGCAGGTAGATAAGCGAATACGGGAGGTGGGTTGGTGAGAACAGTCAATGATCTGAAGGTTGGGGAGAGCGCGTCGTTTACCAAGACCGTAACGGAGGCCGACATTGTGCTCTTCGCCGGCATCTCCGGCGACTTCAACCCCGCCCATGTCGACGCGGAGGCGGCCAAGGACTCCATCTTCGGCCAGCGCATCGCGCACGGCATGCTATCGGCGAGCTTCATCTCTGCGGTCCTGGGCACCAAGCTGCCCGGGCCCGGCGCCATCTACATCAGCCAGGAGCTCAAGTTCCGCAAGCCCGTCTACATCGGCGACACCATCACGGCTACGGCCACCGTCACCGAGGTGGACGTCGAGCGCAATCGCGTGGTGCTCGACACGGTAGCCACGAACCAAGAGGGCGAGGAAGTGATCGCGGGAGTCGCGAAGCTCATGCCACCCAAGGAGAAGAAGGCAAACGACTAGCAGGCACGAACGTACGAGAAGTTTGGAATCGCAGTTAGGAGGATGAACCATGGCAAAGAAAAAGGGCGCCAACCCGTTCGAGGAGTACCAGGCGCAGTTCCTGGACATGTGGAATGAGAACCTGTCGAAGCTCCCGGGCGGCGACGTCGTCAAGAAGTACCAGGACCAGCTCGCTGACGCCTGGCAGAAGGGAATCGAGAGCATCCCCGGCGCGGGCGAGCTGCGCGACCGCCAGGAGCAGATGATCAAGACCTGGCAGGCCAGCCTCGAGAAGCTCCCCGGGGCCGACATGCTCAAGGGCTTCCAGGATCAGCTCGTCGATGCCTGGCGCAAGGGCGCCGACCTCATCCCCAGCCTCGACGGCCTCCAGGACTTCTGGAAGGGCGGCCTCTCCGCGCCGTCCATCGACGACCTGCAGCGCTACCAGAACACCATCATCGGCGCCTGGAAGGATGCGCTTGACAACATCCCCGACGCCGACGCCGTGAAGGCCTACCAGGACCAGATCATCGAGGCCTGGCAGAAGGCGCTCGAGAAGGTGCCCGGGGCCGAAGCGCTCAAGTCGCTCCAGGACCAGGTCGTGAAGGCTTGGCGCGAGGGCATCGAGAAGATCCCGGGCGCCGATGCGCTCAAGGATGTCCAGGAGCAGATCGTCGATGGCTGGAAGAAGGGCCTGGACTCGATTCCGCGCGTCGACGCGTACAAAGACGCCTACGAGGCCATGATGCCGGGCAAGCTGCCCGCCTATGACATGTCCGAGTACTGGAAGATGTTCGGCACCGGCATGCCGGGCATGGGCGAGTACTGGAAGAGCGTGTCGGCCATGATGCCCGACACGGCCACCTTCCTCAAGGCAGCGCCCTACAAGATTCCCGGCTTCGACAACTACGCGAAGATGTTCGAGCTCTGGCAGGGTATGAACGACCCCGTCACCTTCGCCCAGGACTTCCAGCAGAAGTACCTGGACCTCATGCAGGACCTCTTCAAGAACTTCCTGCCCGAGGGCGCGAGCCAGCTCATGGAGCAGCCGATGAAGTTCATGGACACGCTCGTGGGCTACTACAACGCGAACTTCGCCCCCATGCTCAAGGTGGACGACAAGATCATGAGCCGCATCGCATCCGGCGACCTCACGGCCTACACCGACTTCTTCCGCGAGTTCAACGAGAAGTACGAAGACACCATCGGCAAGTACTACAACATGATGGGCCTCGGGCTCAATCGAGAGTCGAACGAGGACGTCATGAAGGCCATGAGCGCCTACAACAAGGCGATGTTTGCCACGGGCGAGCTCATGAGCCTCGTGATGACCACCACGGCCGAGAGCGGCACCATCCTCGCAGGGAAGTTCCAGGACCTCATCAAGGACGGCGAGCTGCCGAGCACGTTCCGCGAGTTCTACGACCTGTGGAGCTCCACCACCGAGGCCGAGCTCCCGAAGCTCCTCGACACCGACGAGTTCGCCAAGACCTTCGACAACTTCGCCGACATGTACTCGCAGTACATGATCGCAAACAACAAGGTGCTCGAGCGCATGCTCGCGAACCTGCCGATTCCCACGAACACCGACATGAAGAGCCTGTACAAGACGGTCTACGAGCTGCGCAAGGACGTGCGCGACCTCAAGCGCGAGATCCGCGACCTCAAGAAGTCTGCGAAGAAGTAGGGGGGCGACGACATGGCAGAGAAGAACATGGTGCAGGCAGGCCTCGACCAGCTTGCCGAGCTCCAGCAGACGTGGATGGAGAACGCTGAGTCCATCATGGGCCAGCTCGACTTCAAGAAGTACATGGACCAGATGGTCACCATGCAGGACAACGTCATGAAGGGCGTCGACATCCTGCTCAACATGAAGCCCGAGGACGCGGCCTCCGACACGCTGGAGAAGGACGTCGTGCTCGAGATCGGCAAGATGCGGCTCTTCCACTACAAGCCGCTCGTAGCCAAGTCCAAGCTCATCAAGACGCCGCTGCTCATCAGCTACGCGCTGGTGAACCGCCAGTACATGATGGACATCCAGCCGGACCGCTCCGTCATCAAGAGCTTCCTCGAGGGCGGCCTGGACGTCTACGTGGTGGATTGGGGATATCCCACGGCCGAGGACATGTACCTCACGCTGGACGACTACATCAACTGGTATCTCGATGACGCCGTCGAGAAGGTCATCGAGATCTCCGGCAAGAAGAAGGTCAACCTCCTGGGCGTGTGCCAGGGAGGCACCTTCTCAACCATCTACGCGGCGCTTCACCCGGACAAGGTGAAGAACCTCGTGACGATGGTGGTGCCCATCGACTTCTCGGGCAACGACGGCCTGTTGTTCCGCTGGTCGAAGTTCATGAACATCGACTCGCTCATCGACGCCTACGACGGCGTGGTGCCGGGTGACGTGATGAACGTGAGCTACCTCATGCTCAAGCCGCTCGAGCTCACGATGGACAAGTACGTTTCGATGACCGATAAGATGGCCGACCCCGAGTACCTCAAGAACTTCATACGCATGGAGAAGTGGGTGTTCGACAGTCCCGACCAGGTGGGGGCCACGCTCTCGCAGTTCGTGCGCGACCTCTACCAGGATAACAAGCTCATCGAGGGCAAGCTGGAGATTGGCGGCGAGAAGGTCGACCTCAAGGACATCAAGATGCCGCTCCTGTGCGCGTGCGCCGAGTACGACCATCTGGTGCCGCTCTCGGCGAGCGAGCCGCTGATCGATGCCGTGGGCTCGAAGGACAAGAAGTTCGTGAGCTTCAAGACGGGCCATATCGGGATGTACGTCTCGTCCAAGAGCCAGAAGGACGTGGCGCCGCAGATCATCGACTGGCTGAAGGAACGCTCGTAGCCAGCGTGGGCATGACAGCTCGGGAACAGGCTCCTCGGGCATGACAGTTGGGGACTGGCTCCCGGGCATGACATCTAGGTGCCTGTCCCCAAGCTGTCATGCCCCACTAGCGGATGTGACCTGGCAACTTGTCAGCCCGTAAGCAAATCCTTACCGAGCTCTTTAGCGAGGACGGGGAGAAGCTCGTCAAGGGTCGCGTCGAGCCTGTCCTTCTTGAGGTCGCATTCCCAGATGACGTGCACCGTCCAGCCATCGGCCTCGAGAGACTCTCGGACGCGCTTGTCGCGCGCGACGTTGCGGTCGAACTTCTCCACCCAGTACTGCGTGTTGGACTTAGGCAGGGGGAGAGCGCAATTGGGGCAGCGGTGCCAGAAGCAGCCGTTGACGAAGAGGGCCACCTTCTTGCCCGGCCAGCAGATGTCGGGGTGTCCCGTCACCTTCCAATCGAGCCGGTAACCCGTGAGCCCCGCCTCGCGCAGGCAGCGCCGCACGAGCATCTCAGGGCCCGTGTCCTTGCGCTTGTTGGCCTGCATCACATGTCTGGTTGCTTCGGTGGTCATCGCATGCACATTTCTGTTTAGCCGCCGAAAAACTCGTATTACTCAGCTCATAACCAAATACGATTATTGCGTTATCGCTTAGATTCGTCGACTGGATAACCGTGTCAACAAAGCTTCGTTACTATCGCGAGTATCTCATCGAGGGCGTTGATTACGACCCCTCAAGCGCACCGTCTATCGTCGACTATGCAAAGAAGCTTATCGGTCACTCCCTGAGAGAGACAACTACGGCATTTAAAATCGAGAGCCCTAAGCGCCGCCGTGGTTCCTGGGGCGACGCTCTTGAAGAGGGCTATTTCAAGTTGAGGAATAACAGTCGAAGCGGACCAGACTTTCCTGAGGCGGGCCTTGAGTTAAAGTCTACGCCCCTAAAGAAAGGTAAAAAGAGTGCTTTAACGGCTAAAGAACGCCTTGTCCTCGAGATGATCAACTATGGGGATGTCGTTAAAGAGCAATTTGAAACAAGCTCGCTAATGAACAAAATAGAGAGGTTATTGCTGATCGCCTATCTTTGGGAACCCGAAGTAGACCCCCTGGACTACAAGGTGCTGATCGCCGATTTGTGGAGCATTCCGGAAGAGGATATTCAGCAGATAAAGAGAGATTGGGAAATTGTCGTCAATAAAGTTCGGAGCGGCCTAGCCCATGAGATCTCAGGCTCAGACACGTTTTACTTAGAGGCGTGCACCAAGGCCGCTGACTCGACCAAGAGGACGAAGCAGCCCTTCTCCGACATCCCTGCCAAGCCGCGTGCATGGGCCCTCAAGGCTTCCTACATGACGGCTGCTGAGAACAAGCTCCTCGAGAACATGCAGACAATAGAGCGCGCGGATGACGAGAGGTCGCTCGACCTGCTTTCGCTCGTCAGGAAGCGCTTCGCTCCCTACATCGGGCTCACGGAAGCGGAGCTTGCCGAGCGCTTCGGGCTGGGCAGGTCGAAGAGCCTGTGCGCGCGAATCACGAGAAGAATCCTGGGCGTCGAGGATGACGCGAAGATTGAGGAGTTCGAAAAGGCGGGAATCAAGCCCAAGACGATACGCCTGAAGGCGAGTGGAAGGCCGAAGGAGGCCATGTCGTTCCCAGCCTTTGACTACTTCGAGGTCGCTGAGCAACCTTTTGAGGACTCCGACTTCAACGGGTATCTCCAGCAGCGCTACCTCTTCGTCCTTTACCGAGAGGGCGTGGATGGCCTCTACAGAATGTCGGACGTTTGCTTCTGGCAGATGCCGGACGGCGACCTCGAGGAGGCTGAGCGCTGTTACCTGCAGATGCAGGCGAACATCCGGGAGGGCCACGCCGACGTTTCGGTGAGGTCGACTGAGAATCGTTGCTGTCACGTAAGACCTCACGGGGCTAATTCCCGCGACACCAGGCCTACTCCGCGAAACGGCGATGTTGTGAAGAAGTGCTTCTGGCTCAACCAGGGGTATCTGCAAGACGAAATCGCCCGTCAGCTGAGGAATACTTGATCTCATAGGGTCGATCGGATAGACTTGGCTTGAGCAGAATACTGGACACAGCAGCGATTGGAGAAACGTGTCCGATGTCATCAGAGTAGCCGAGCTCTTCGCGGGCGTCGGCGGGTTCAGATTGGGCTTGGAAGGATACAGCGATCCGGACAAGCCGGAGTTCAACCTCCCCGCAGCAGGGCCATTCAAGACAGTATGGGCAAACCAGTGGGAGCCTCCCGGGAGCGAGTCTCGCCAGTTTGCGGCAAGGTGCTACAAGACTCGCTTCGGCTCCGGCGAGCTCGTTAACGATGACATCAATCGTGTCCTCGACTACTACGAGTCGGGCGAGGTCGACATCCCCGACGTCGACATGGTCGTTGGCGGCTTCCCCTGCCAGGACTACTCGGTGGCGAAGCCTCTCTCGCAGTCGGGCGGCATCGAGGGCATCAAGGGCGTGCTGTGGTGGGACATTTACCGCTTCCTCAAGCTCAAAGGATGCCCGCGCTACGTGTTGCTCGAGAACGTGGACAGGCTCCTCAAGAGCCCTGCGTCGCAGAGGGGACGCGACTTCGCGATCATGCTCTCGTGCTTCGCGAGCCTCGGGTACTCGGTCGAGTGGCGCGTGGTGAACAGCGCGGAGTACGGCTTCCCCCAGAGGCGCAAGCGCGTTTACATCTACGCAGAGCACGGCACCGACTGGGACATCGATGCGAGGATCTCGGATGGGGTCATGGCGCGCGCCCTGCCTATTCACGAGCCCGAGTCGGTGCAACGCCTGGAGATTCCCGCCGACCCCTACGAGGCTACCAAGTCCTTCAACGTGGGCGGGAAGACGAGCCCCTTCCTCGAGGCTGGCGTCATGCAGGGCCTCGAGGTGCGCACCTGCCGCATCGAGGAGGCATACGAGGGGGAGAGGCGCACCCTGGGGGACGTGCTCGTGGACGAGTCGCAGGTCCCCGAGGCGTTCTACGTGCCCGGCTCCCAGCTCTCCAAGTGGGAGTACCTCAAGGGCGCAAAGCGCGAGCCGCGCGTGGACAAGCGCACGGGACACGAGTACTTCTACTCCGAGGGGTCCATGGCGTTCCCGGATCTGCTCGAGAATCCTTCGAGGACCATCCTCACAGGGGAGGGCGGCTCGGGAGCCTCGCGCTTCAAGCACATCATCTTACGTGACGGCCGGTGGAGGAGGCTGGTTCCGGACGAGCTCGACCGGCTCCAGGGATTCCCCGCAGGCTGGACCGATACTGGCATGACGGACGGCAACAGGGCATTTTGCATGGGCAACGCGCTCGTAGTTGGGATACCGCATCTAATTGGCCGCGAAATAGCAAAGAACGCCAGTTAGCCAGAAGACTACCCCAGCAGCTTTTCCAGGGCGAGGATCACGTCCGCATCGGCGGGGAGCCACTCGACGTTGCGCAGGTGCGCGGAATCGAGCCACTTTGCCGCGTGGTGCTCGCGTAGCGTGAACTCCTCGTCGACGAGCCTGCACAGGAAACAGTCCATCTCAAGGTGAAACTCAGGGTAGTCGTGGCTCACGTGCATGAAGTGACGCTCGACCTCCACCTGAGCATCAAGCTCCTCGAGGATCTCGCGACAAACGGCCTGATCAGGTGCCTCATGAGGCTCGACCTTACCTCCAGGGAACTCCCACCATCCCTCGTAGGGCCCATAGCCCCTCTGGGTAGCAAGAACGCGGCCATCATCGATGATGATGGCCGCTGCAACGCAAACGTCTTTTCTTGCCGTACCCGACATAGCCGTCGCTACACCAGCGTCTTCACGTCTACGTAGTCGTAGCCCTCGAAGCTGTCCGCGACGTTCTTGCAGGTGAGCTTGCCCAGATAGGTGTTCACTCCACTCGCGATCACGTCGCTCTCCGCGACGGCGCCCTCGAGGCCCTTCGCGGCGATCTCGAGGCCGTAGCGAAGCGTCGCGTTCGTGAGCGCGATGGTGGAGGTGCGGGCAACCGCTCCCGGCATGTTGCCGACGCAGTAGTGGACGACGCCGTCCTCGACGTAGATGGGGTCATCGTGCGTCGTCACATGGCTCGACTCGCCACATCCGCCCTGGTCGATGGCCACGTCCACGAAGACGGCGCCATCGCGCATGCCGGAGAGGTGGTCGCGCTTGAAGAGCTTGGGCGTCGAGCCGCCGGGGATGAGCACCGCGCCGATGACGAGGTCGGCCCCGAGGACGGCTCGCTCGATGTTCGAGTCGGTGGACACGAGCGTCTGCACGCGGCCGCCGAACATGTCGTCGAGCTGCTCGAGGCGCTTGAGCGAGATGTCGAGGATGGTGACGTCGGCGCCCATGCCGACGGCGATCTTCGCCGCGTTGGTGCCCACAGTGCCGCCGCCCAGGATGACGACGTGCGCCTTGGGCGTGCCGGGGACGCCCGCCAGGAGCACGCCCTCGCCGCCATAGGTCTTCTCGAGGTACTTCGCACCCTCCTGGATCGAGAGTCGGCCGGCGATCTGGCTCATGGGGGCAAGAAGCGGCAGCGATCCGTCGACCTCGGTGAGCGTCTCGTAGGCAACGGCGTTCACCTTGCCGGCCAGCAGGGCGTCCATCTGCTGCTTGTCGGCGGCCAGGTGCAGGTAGGTATAGAGGATGAGGCCCTCGCGGAAGAGGGGGTACTCCTCCTCGAGCGGCTCCTTCACCTTCACCATCATCTCGACGCTCTTCCAGACCTCGGCGGCGTCGTCGGCAAGCTTCGCTCCCGCGCGCTCGTACTGGGCGTCCGAGAAGCCGGACCCGACGCCGGCGCCCTTCTCGATGAGGACATCATGGCCGGCCTCGACATAGGCCCGCACGTTATCGGGGGTGAGCCCCACGCGAAACTCGTTATTCTTTATCTCCTTGACGCAGCCGATCTTCATGTCGGCCCCCTTCCAAAGTAATGACGACGGGGGAGATTATAAGCCGCCTACATTACGCAACTGTGAATGGACGGCACATGCCTGCGCTTTCACAAGATGCCTCGCGCCCGCGTGCGGCGGGCTGATGACGCCTCAAGCCCAATCGGACGGATGGGGGAGAGCCGCGTGACACCACTGTCCGACTGAGTAGTATGCAGCTGTAAGCCTTGGCTAACTTAAGGAGGATTTCATGGCAAAGGTAGCAGTTGTGTATTGGACCGGCACGGGTAACACCGAGGCCATGGCAAACGCCATCGCAGAGGCCGGCGACGGCATCGAGGTCTTCAACGTCAACGACTTCAGCGCTAGCATGGTGGCTGACTATGACGCCTTCGCGTTCGGATGCCCGGCGATGGGCGCGGAGGAGCTCGACCACGACGAGTTCGAGCCCGTCTGGGACGAGTGCGTGTCCGCCTTCGGCCAGAAGCCCGTCGCCCTCTTCGGCTCCTACGACTGGGGCACGGGCGAGTGGATGGACACCTGGAAGGATGACGCGATTGCGGCCGGCGTGAATGTCGTCGACACCGTCATCTGCAATCTCGAGCCTGATGACGAGGCCAACGAGGCTCTCAAGGCGCTTGGGACGACGCTGGCTGGCTAGCAGCAGCTCAAATCAGATCCGCATGGACGCCCCGTCCGGCTGGCTCACTAGATGCCAAAGCCAGGCGGGGCGTCTTCGCTTTCGCGCCTAGAGGCACTCGAACGTGAAGCTTTCCCACGGAATGTCGACCGGGGCACCGTTCGTGATGATGTCGTCGATGTGAACGAGCAGGGGGAAGTCGGCCAGGTCGATCGCGCCGCGACTTGCCTTGATTCGAACCGCCCGTGCCACGCGACCCGCCACCACGAGTGATTCGAGCGTCACGCCCGCCAACTCCTCCTTCGCCTCGTCGATGGTGTAGCCGCGGCCCAGCAGTATTCCCACCAGGCGCGTTCTTCCGCCATAGACCGTTACGTAGAGGTCGCCGAACCCGACAGCGCGGTTCTCCAGCGTATTCGCGCCCTGCATCTCGAGCAGTCGCGTCATCTCGCGCGTGGCCTGCCCGAAGACCGCCGCCTGGGAGTTGTAGTGGAGCTCGGCGTCCGTGCCATGCTCGCGCTGGACGAGCCCGATGGTGAGCGCGACGCCCAGGGCGTAGCCGTTCTTGAGGGCAACG
This sequence comes from uncultured Coriobacteriaceae bacterium, assembly GCA_902782635.1. Classification (GTDB taxonomy): domain Bacteria; phylum Actinomycetota; class Coriobacteriia; order Coriobacteriales; family Atopobiaceae; genus CACZNT01. The sequence continues at coordinate 2,089 of CACZNT010000144.1, read as the reverse complement.
GCGCTCTCGATGCCCGTGACGTCCGTCGAGATCGATACGTGGTAGTAGGAGGTGGCCATCGCCTCGCGCATCATCCGGAGCGCTGACACGTCCTCGCCGCAGAAGCACACCTCGGTCTGGTCGTGGAAGACGAGCTCGTAGCTGGTGCAGGGGCCGCCGATGGCGCAGATGGTGCGCGTGAGGCCCTGTTCCTCGAGCATGCGGCGCCAAACCTCGGGGTAGGTGAGGAGCGTGCCGTCATCCAGGTCCTGCAGGCCCTTCGTCACCGAGAGCACGGGCACGTCCTCGGCCACGCGCGGCAGCACCTCGTTGCCAAACCACTCGACACCGAAGCTGCTCACGCCGCCGATCACGAAGTCGACGCCTTCGAGGGCCTCGTCCAGTTCCTCTATCTGGTAGTACGAGATGCCCTCGGGGAAGTCGTAGTCGAACTTAGGATGGCGCCCCGTGGCACGGCAGGCATCTATGATGTCGCGGTCGAGATGCGTGCCGACGAGCCGTACATCGTTGCCATTCTCACGTGCGGGAAACGCCAGCGCCGACCCCATCATGCCCGAGCCGACTATCGCGATGGTTGCCATGAGCACCTCCGTTTGATCGCCCTACGCAAATCATGGCACAGCGCCCGTTGGTCGCGCGCGTCAATGTGCCAACACGGCATAAGCATGCCCCCTAGGGGTATGGCGGAGTGACAAAACTGCGCAATATCGAAATTTCGTAGGGAAGAACAACGCGCTTTCTACCTGCGGTGATTAAGAGGCTCTAGAGGTAGATGAGCTGCTACGAAATTGCGATTGTGCGACGTTTTGACGCGTTATTTCCCGTATTCGAGCAATTCGCGGTTATGACATTGAGTGCAAATCCTGCGCTATTGCGGACATACCCCCCTGCGCGGGGCGGGGTCGCGCTACCTCCAGCGCCAATGGCCGACGATTGGCCCCCAAAGCGCGTTGTCGATCACGTCCTCCTCGTAGCGGAGCTGCAGGGGAGAGCCGTGGTGCAGCACGAGCGGCCTGCCCTGAGCGTTGCGCTTGTCGGAGACGATCCCTATGTGCTCGCCCCAGCAGACGATGTCTCCTGCCTGCCATTCCTCGATGCTCGAAGTGTCGCAGGTGAGCGACGCGGCGTTGCGGTCGAAGAAGACCCGCAGGTTGCGAACGCGCCTGAAGTCGATGTTCGCATCGGGGGATGGGATGTCGTAGGCATCCGGGTGCGACCGGACGTCCTCGTCGACGAGCTCGCGCAGGTCGTAGCCTGCGCCGAGCATCGCCTGTGCCACCACGTCCGTGCACACGCCGCGCCCGTCATCCGGGTAGCCGCCCTGGTAGTACGCGCTGGCATACGCGGGCTTCGTATCGAGGTAGGCGCGGGTGGAGGCGAGCATGTCCGACGCGTCGTCGAGGCCATCGCCATCGGCATCGGTCGGGCTTACGTAGGGCTCGATTCCAAACTCCGCGGCGTCATGCGCGATGGGAGGCAGCACCCGAAGGAGCGACATGGCGAACAGGCAGACGCCGGCAAGCAAGCCTGCGACGACCAGTGGCCATATCCTGCGCATATCCCTCCTTGAACTTGGGGTGCCTGGCTTCATAATCGAATTATATAAGGAAGAGGGGGGCGCAAAATGGGCGTTGCATGGACCGAGTTTCCCGATGTCGTCGAGACGTGCGACCTCGCGTACGCCATGTGGGAGCTGGGTTGGGACGAGGCCAACGGCGGCAACATCTCCTGCCTGCTCACGGACGACGAGGTGGATCGCCTGGGATACGTTGAGGGCACCGGACGTTCTATGCCGCTCGCGGGCATTCCCGATTCCCTGCGAGGCCGGGAGCTGATGATTACGGCGTCCGGCTCCTACATGCGCAGCCTGCGCGACGACCCCGAGCACCTGCTCGGCATCGTCCACATCCCGCGCGAGGGCGACCACTACGAGATCGCCGCCGGCCTCAAGGACTCCAAGCCCACCTTCGACCTCGCCGTCCACCTGGCGGTTCACGACGTCCGCTTGTCGCGCGACGAGAGCCACCGCGTCGTCATGCACAACCACCCGCCTGCGCTCACGGCGATGACGCTCGCCATCGGCCCCCAC
>CACZNT010000143.1 GCA_902782635.1 uncultured Coriobacteriaceae bacterium | reverse complement strand
CGGGGGCTAACGCGCACTTGCGGGGCGCTTTCGTCGACGGCGGGGCCCGACCGGGGATCCGGACGCGCAGGTGCGCGTTGGCGCGGCGCGGGCGCGGGGCGGGGACGGGGGCTAACGCGCACTTGCGGGGCGCTTTCGTCGACGGCGGACCCCCGACCGGGGATGCGGACGCGCAGGTGCGCGTTGGCGGAGGCGGGGACGGGACGGGCGCGGGGCGGCGGTTAGCGGGCCTTGCGCACCAGATCGCAGGCGCCCTCGAGGAGCGCGTCGCGCTCGGCGGGCGACGGGGCCTCGGCCGAGCAGCGCACCATGTGGTCGGTACGCGACGGGCGCACCATCACCCACGAGCCGTCCTCGAATCCCAGGCGCAGCCCGTCGGCATGGCTCACCGTGGCCGGCACGCGGCCGGCGATGCTCTCGGGATTGATGCCGGGTAGCAGGTTGCGGAACGACTGCACCGCCGCCGACTCCAGGCGCACGTCGCGCCTCCCGTAATCCAGATGCCCCACCTTGGACTCGAGATCGGCCACGAGCTCCTCGACGCCCATGCCGCTTGTGGCCATGAGCTCCACGAGCAGGAGACTCGTCATGAGGCCGTCGCGCTCGAGCAGGTGGCCCGGCACCGCGATGCCGCCAAACTCGTCGACGCCCATGAGGCCGCCGCCGCGGGCGAGCTCCTCGCTCGCGCGGGAGAAGCCGATGGGAGACACGGACAGCGGGCAGCCCAGGCGCGCGGCTTGCCTTCTTATATATGTAGAGCCGGACATCGGCATGACCACCTTGCCCGTGGCGCCGCGTCCCTCGACGAGATGGCCCATCACGAGCGGCGCCATGCGATGGTGGCTCACGAGGCGGCCCTTCGCGTCGATGATGCCCGAGCGGTCGGCGTCGCCGTCCAGGATGAGGCCAGCCGCATAGCCGCCCTGCACCACCTCGCGCTCGCACTCGTCGGCCCAGGGCTCCTCGGCGCGCGGGTGCAGGCCCTCGAAGGTGGCCGACGGCGCCGGGTGGATCTCGTCTGCCTCGACGCCCAGCGAGCGGAGCAGGCGCAGCAGGTGTCCGCTGGCCGCGCCGAACATCGGGTCGACCACCACGCGCAGGCCGGCCGCCGCGATGGCGTCGGCATCCACGAGGGAGGCGAGGTTCTCCAGGTAGGGACTCACGATGTCGACGATCTCGTAGCCATCGCCGGGCTCGGGGGCATCGCCGGGGATGAAGGCCTCCATCTCCTCGATGAGCTCGTCGAGGACGATGGTGCCGCGCTCGGAGCGCAGGCAGATGCCCTGGTAATCGGCGGGGCTGCCGCTGGCGGACACCATGACGCCGCCGCAGGAGGCATCGTCGTTCGCCGCGGCCCAGCCCAGGGCGGGCAGCGGGCAGGCGCACGACGACAGGCGCACCTGCATGCCGGAATCGGCCAGCACGCCGGCCGCTATGCGGGCGAAGCCGTCGGCACCCGGGCGCGTGTCGTATCCCACGTAGACCACCGCGCCGGGCGACTGCTGACGCCACATGGCACCGATGCCCGCCGCCACGCGCGCGACGTTCTCCTCGTCAAACCCCTCGCCCAGCCGTTCGCGCCAACCCTCGTAGCCAAAGTGAATGATGCCCATGCACCCAGCTCTCCATCGTGTATCGCCCGCCTCGCGGGCATCCCGGCGGCCCAGCTCCGGGCCGCATCGTCAGCATCTACCGAAGCTTCTACCCAAGCGTGACGTCGCCAAGCTCCTCGAGGAAGGCGGCGCGCACGGAATCGTCGGCGAGCGCCATGCGGGCGTTGGTTGCGGCCCAGCCGGCGGGGGTGCCGGTGTCGCAGCCCTCGGCGCGGTCGACCACGAGCGCGTACATCTCCTCCTCGGCGAGCAGGCGCTGCATGGCGTCGGTAAGCTGGATCTCGCCGCCGGCGCCGGGCTCCTGCGTCTCGAGCAGCTCCATGATGCGCGGCGAGAGCAGGTAGCGGCCGACGATGAAGAGGTGGCTCGGGGCCGTCTCCACGGGCGGCTTCTCCACCAGGCCGGTGACGTGCCACACGGCGCCCGGCTCCTCCTCGCCCACCGGCGTGCCGTCGACGGAGCCGATGCACTCGCCGGCGATGATGCCGTAGCGGCTCACCTGGTCGGCCGGGACGGGGGCCACGGCGATGACGGACGCACCGCCATGGGCTGCCGAGACCTCTGCCATGCGGACGTTCATCTGGCGCTCAGGCACGAAGTAGTCGCCCAAAAGGACGAAGAAGGGGTCGCCGTCCATCTTCTCGGACGCGCAGAGCACGGCGTGCCCCAGGCCCAGGGCCTCGTCCTGGTAGACGTAGCTCACGGGAAGCTCGCCCGCGGCGCGGATGGCCTCGGCCTCGCGCGTCTTGCCGTGGGCCTCGAGATAGGCCTCGAGGGCCTCGTCGCGCTCGAAGTAGCGCTCGATCTGCGGCTTCTCGTGCGAATTGACGATGACGACCTCGTCGACGCCAGCAGGCTCGAGGGCCTCCTCCACCACGTACTGCATCACGGGCTTGCCCAGCACGGGCAAAAGCTCCTTGGGGCTGCACTTGGTTGCGGGGAGAAAGCGGGTGCCGAGTCCGGCAGCGGGGATGATTGCCTTCATGCTTCGGTATCCTCCATGTGACGGCCCCCTCGCGAGGGCTGCTCGATCCCATTGCACTTTACTGGATGCTGCCTCGGGCAGGGCCCTCGGAGGCCCGGCAATGCGGCGAACGATGCTCCCTGGGGCGCGAAGAGAAGGCCAGCGCCGGGGGGCCATGGCTCACTGGTGCGTGTGAGGCGGCAGGGTGGTGCGTATGGGCTGTTGAGCCGATGGCGCCCCACAGGCGCCAGCGGTAGGTACCACAATAGTTGGTGCCGACGGATGATTCAATGCACAATCTGTGGGGTTTCGGAGAAGTTTACGGACGGCCACCGGCGACGTGGGAAAACGCCGCTCGCCCTTCGGCGAGCGGCCCGAATGTGACCTGACGAGCGGCCCGGCAGATGGCCGGTCGGGGCTAGTCGTCGATGCGGTGGCCCTGGCGCTCCAGGTAGTCCATCCACTTGGAGACGGTGTCGTAGGAGAGCGTGTGCTCCATGAGGCAGGCCTCCTCGTTGGCCGTCTCCGGATCCACCCCGAGGTCCTTCTCGAGGAACATCCGCAGCAGGCGGTGGCTGCGCCAGACGTCGGCGGCGTAGGCGGCGCCGGCATCGGTGAGCTTGACGCGGCCGTAGCGCGTCTGTTCCACGTAGCCGCTCTCCTTGAGCGTCGAGATGGCCTTGTTGACGCTGGCCTTTGAGACGTTGCGCTCCTCGGCGACGTCAACCGAGCGGATGCCCTCCTCGGGAGAGCCGCTCTGAATGGTTATCACGTAGATAGACTCGAGGTAGTCCTCGTGCGCCATCGTGAGGTTGCGCTCGTAGTCAGGCATAGGTAGTCCCCTTCGGCTGCTTCTCCTGCCTGGATTATTCCATACCCGGCGCGAAAAAGAGCTCGTCCCTTTTCCACATTTCCGCGTTAGTCGTCGAGCGCGGGGTCGGGAACCTCGGTGCGCTCGATCACGGCGCCCAGCGAGGACAGCTTCTCGACGAAGTCCTCGTAGCCGCGGTCGATGTGGTGGATGTCGGAGATGGTGGTGATGCCGTCGGCCACGAGCCCCGCCATCGCGAGCGCGGCGCCGCCTCGCAGGTCGGGAGCCTTCACCTGCGCGCCGGAGAGCGCCTTCTGCCCGTGGACGATGGCGTGATGCCCCTGGATGCGGATGTCGCCGCCCATGCGCATGAGCTCGCTCGCAAACATGAAGCGGTTCTCGAAGACGTTCTCCGTCACCACGCTCTCGCCCGAGGCGAGCGCGAGCAGGCACATCGTCTGCGCCTGCATGTCGGTGGGAAAGCCGGGGAACGGCAGCGTCTGGATGTCGGTGGGAAGGAGCTCGCCGGCCCGGCTCACGCGGCACCAATCCTCGCCGCGCTCCACCTCGATGCCCATGACCTCGAACTTCTTGAGCACGAGCCCGAGGTGCGCCGGGTCGAAGCCGCGCACGACCATCGGGTCGCCCACGAGGCCGCCGGCCGCCAGGAAGGTGCCCGCCTCGATGCGGTCGCCCACCACGCGATGCTCGACGGGATGCAGCTCGTCCACGCCCTCGATCTCGATGACGGGCGAGCCGGCGCCGGTGATGCGCGCGCCCATCTCGTTGAGCATGTTCGCGAGGTCGACGATCTCGGGCTCGCGCGCGGCGTTGTCGATGGTGGTGACGCCCTTGGCGAAGACGCTCGCCATCATGAGGTTCTCGGTGGCGCCGACGCTCGCGAACTCGAGCGTGACGGTGGCGCCCTTGAGGCCGTTGGGCGTGGTGGCATGGATGTTGCCGTGGTCGAAGGAGAAGTGGACGCCCAGGGCCTCGAGCCCCAGGATGTGGAGGTCGATCTTGCGGGCGCCGATGTTGCACCCGCCGGGCATGGCGACGACGGCCTCGCCGAAGCGGCTGATGAGCGGCCCCAGGACCGCGGTGCTCGCGCGCATCTGAGCGACAAGCTCGTAGGGGGTCTCGCAGGAGTCGACCGACGAGGTGTCGATGACGAGCTCGTGCTTGCCGGCAACGTCGATCTTCGCGCCGAGCCGCTTGAGCACCTTGCCCATGATGTGGACGTCGGAGATGTCGGGGACGTTGACGAGCGTGGTGACGCCCGGCGCCATGATGGTGGCCGCCATGAGCTTGAGCGCGGAATTCTTGGCGCCCTCCACGCTCACCTCGCCGGTGATGGGGTGCCCGCCCTCGATCCTGATGACATCCATTGGTCCTCCGTCATGCGTGCGTGCTGCTGCGTTTTCGTCGTCTGCCTGCGCCTGGGCGCAAGACCCGTCCCTTTTGTCATGACAAAGGGGACTGTCCCCTTTGTCAGGTTAGGCCTCGTCGTCGGCATGGCTCAGCAAGAGGTTACACCATGCCATCTTGTTCTCATAATAGGCGCGTCGATGGTCGCCCTCGTCGAGGGCGTCGCGCGCCTCCTGCGCCGCAAGGAGCGTCTCGCGCACCACCTCGGGCTCGATGTCGTCCGAACGACGCGCGTGGTCGGCCAGGATGATGACATTGTCGTCGTCCACCTCGGCATAGCCGCCGGCCACGATGACCCGCACCGTGCCGCCGCCGTCGACCTCGCGGCGGGTAAGCCGGACGACGCCGTCGCCCAGGGCGCAGATCTCGGAGGCGTGCCCCGGCCAGATGCCCAGCTCGCCCGAGCGGGCCACGAGCACGAGGCTCGCCACCGGCCCCTCATAGAGGAGCTTGTCCGGCCGCACGAACTGGACGTTGAGCTCGCCCTTCGACATCGCGCGCTACTCCTTCGCCTCGGCAGGCGCGTCAGTCGCGGCAGCAGCCTCGGCCGCACCGTCATCCGCAGGCGCGCCCTCCCCCGCCGGCGCGCCGTCGCCCTCGGCCCCTTTGGCCTCGGCGGCCACGCGAGCGCGCACGTCGTCGATGGTGCCGGCGAAGCGGAATGCCTGCTCGGGGATGTCGTCACACTCGCCGTCGACGATGGCGGCAAACGAGCGCACCGTATCCTCCACGCGGCAGTACACGCCGGGATTGCCCGTGAACTTCTCGGCCACGTGGAACGACTGCGAGAGGAACTGCTGCACCTTGCGGGCGCGCGAAACCGTCTTCTGCTGCTCCTCGGAGAGCTCGTCCATGCCCAGGATGGCGATGATGTCCTGCAGCTCGGAGTACTCCTGCAGGATCTCCTGCGTCTTCTGCGCCACGCGGTAGTGCTCCTCGCCCACGATGGCCGGGTCGAGCGCGTCCGAGCTCGAGGCCAGGGGGTCAACCGCCGGGTAGATGCCCAGCTCGGTGATGGCGCGGGAGAGGACCGTCGTGGCGTCGAGGTGCGTG
>CACZNT010000142.1 GCA_902782635.1 uncultured Coriobacteriaceae bacterium | reverse complement strand
TTCGAGCAGATCTTCAAGAACAGCCTCACCACGCTCCCCATGGGCGGCGGCAAGGGCGGCTCCGACTTCGACCCCAAGGGCAAGTCCGACCGCGAGGTGATGGCCTTCTGCCAGAGCTTCATGACCGAGCTCTTCCGCCACATCGGCCCCGACACCGACGTGCCCGCCGGCGACATCGGCACCGGCGCCCGCGAGATCGGATACATGTTCGGCCAGTACAAGCGCCTCAAGAACGAATGGAGCGGCGTGCTCACCGGCAAGGGCCTCTCCTACGGCGGCTCGCTCGCCCGCACCCAGGCCACCGGTTACGGCGCCGTCTACTTCCTGCTCAACATGCTCGCCGAGAAGGGCGAGTCCATCGAGGGCAAGACCGTCGCCATCTCCGGCGCGGGCAACGTGGCCACCTACGCCGCCGAGAAGGCCCAGCAGCTCGGCGCCAAGGTGGTGAGCGTCTCCGACTCCAGCGGCACCGTCTACGATCCCGCGGGCATCGACATCGCGCTGCTCAAGAACGTCAAGGAGGTGCGCCGCGAGCGCCTCACGGCCTATGCCGCCGAGCGCGAGGGCTGCGAGTACCTCGAGGGCAAGCGCCCCTGGGGAATCGCCTGCGACATCGCCATGCCCTGCGCCACGCAGAACGAGCTCGACCTCGACGACGCCAAGGCGCTCGTGGCCGGCGGCTGCAAGTACGTGGTCGAGGGTGCCAACATGCCCACCACGGCGGATGCCACCGAGTACCTGGTGGACAACGGCGTCTTCTTCGCGCCCGGCAAGGCCGCGAACGCGGGCGGCGTGGCCACCTCGGGCCTCGAGATGAGCCAGAACGCAGGCCACATCTCCTGGACCTTCGAGGAGGTTGACGAGCGCCTCCACGCCATCATGGACTCCATCTACGCCGCGGCATCCGATGCCGCCAAGGAGTTCGGCCATGAGGGCAACCTCATCTTCGGCGCCAACATCGCCGGATTCCTCAAGGTGGCCGATGCGATGATGGCCCAGGGCGTGGTGTAGCCGCGCGCCAAGCCGCATATGCGATTCCGAGGGGCGGCTCGATGGGGCCGCCCCTTCTTCGTGCGGGCCGGCCGCGCCCCGCGCCACGTCGCACGCGCAGGTGGGGGATGCCGTCCGGGGCATGGGCCGCGCTATTGCCCAAATCTCGTGAAAAGGGGCACTTGACCCCTCCAAGCTGCTGGGGCTTTGCTACTATGGCAAGGCTATATGCGCACGCGCGGGCGTGGCGGAATTGGTAGACGCGCTGGATTTAGGTTCCAGTGGGCTTAGTCCCGTGAAGGTTCGAGTCCTTTCGCCCGCACCACGCAGACATCCGCACGAGGAAATGGCCCCGGGCCACGGAAACTGGAGGAAGCGTTGAAGATCACCGTTAAGGCAGGCACGCCCAAGGACAACGAGCTCGCCGCCAAGCTCACCATCGACAAGGCCGACGTCGACGCCGCCATCAAGAAGGCGTACCGCGACATTGCCAATCGCTACAACTTCCAGGGCTTCCGCAAGGGCAAGACGCCTCGTCCCGTCATCGACTCGGCCGTGGGCCGCGAGTCGGTGCTCGCGCAGGCCACCAACGAGATCCTCAACGTGGCCGAGCCGCTGATGCTCGAGGAGCTCGACCTCGTCCCCATGGCCGAGCCCAACTACGGCGACGAGCCCGCGCTCGTCGAGGAGGGCAAGGACTACTCCCTCGACGTCACCATCCCCGTGCGCCCCGTCGCCGAGCTCAGCTCCTATGACGCGCCCGAGATCGAGATGCCGCCCGCCGAGGCCACCGATGCCGAGGTCGAGCGCCAGATCGAGCAGCTCCAGAGCTATCGCACCACCTACGAGGATCTCGACGAGGACCGCGCCGTTGTGGAGGGCGACATCCTCTCGGTGGACGTCGAGAGCATCGAGGGCGGCCAGAACTACGTGGGCAAGAACCGCATGCTCATGCTCGACAACACCGGGCTTCCCGAGGAGCTCCAGAAGGCCTTCATCGGCATGAAGGCCGGCGAGAGCAAGGAGGCCTCCTGGACCGACGTGCACGAGCACGACGGCGAGACGCACGAGCACGTGAACAAGGTCAAGATCACCGTAAACGCCCTCAAGAAGGCGGTCGTGCCCGAGCTCACCGACGAGCTCG
>CACZNT010000141.1 GCA_902782635.1 uncultured Coriobacteriaceae bacterium | reverse complement strand
TCTACCAGACCGAGACCATCGAGCGCGGCGACGACGAGTCGCCCGCACCGCCCGACCCGACCAAGGAAGGCTTCAGGTTCCTCGGCTGGAAGCGCGTCGTCGATCCCGATACGGGCGACGTCGCCTACGAGGCCGAGTGGGAGCCCATCGAGAAGATCACCGTCTCCTACGTCGACCCCGTGACGGGCGAGGTCTTCCAGACCGAGACCATCGAGCGCGGCGACGACGAGTCGCCCGCGCCCGCCGACCCGACCCGTGACGGCTACGTGTTCGGCGGCTGGGAGCGCATCGTCGATTCCGATACGGGCGACGTCACCTACGAGGCCAAGTGGCTGCCCGAGAGCGCCAGCGTGCCCGTGCGCATCGAGTGGAGCGACAGCGACAACCAGGACGGCATCCGTCCCGAGAGCATCGTCGTGACCCTGCTCGACGCCGATGGCAACCCGGTGCTCGACGAGCTCGGCAACCCGATCACCACCGAGCTCTCCGACGCCAACAACTGGACGGCCAGCTTCGACGGCCTGCCGGTGGTTGACGAGAACGGCGAGCGCATCATCTACAACGTCGGCCAGGAGACGCCCGACGGCTACACCGTCATCCCGTCCGGCGACCCGGAGAACGGCTACACCTTCACCGACGTCCACACGCCCAGCCTCACCGCGGTCATCGCCACCAAGGAGTGGGCGGGCGAGCCCGAGTCCGTGGGCAAGAGCCTGCGCACCAACGTGGTGCTGCACCTGTTCGGCCTGCGCGACGGCGTCGTGGTCTACGACGGCGGCACCCGCGAGATCGCCATGGACGAGAACGGCGAGCCCACCGGCGCGGCCATCTGGGAGGACGTGCCCGAGCGCCACTACAGCGACGCCAACCTCACCTGGCAGGTCGTCGAGGAGTCGGTGTTCGGCTACGCCAGCTCCGTCGCCAACGCGACCGATCCCGAGACCGGCGAGCCCATCCCGACGAGCTTCGTCGTCACCAACACCTACACCGGCCCCACCACGAGCATCACGGTGGTCAAGGAGTGGGCGGACGACAACGACCGCGACTCCAAGCGCCCGGCGAGCGTCGTCTACGAGCTGTGGCAGAAGATCGGCGATGGCGAGCCCGAGCTCTACGCCACGCAGGAGGTTCCCGTGGCCGAGGATGGCTCCGCGCCGTTCATCTGGTCCAACCTGCCCGTGACGGCCGAGGTCGTGGTTGGCACCGAGACCAAGACCCGCATCGAGCTGGTGAGCCAGGAGCAGCCCGTGCTCGGCTCGGACGGCCAGCCCATCGTCGGCGAGGACGGCCAGCCCATCATGGACATCGTCCAGGTTCCCACCGAGGTGTCCTACGAGGAGAACGTCGTCGAGCAGGTGCCGGTGCTCTACTCCGTGAGCGAGCAGGCGCTGCCCGCCGAGCTCGGCTACGAGGAGCCCGTGGTCGCCGCGGTCGCGCCCGGCCAGTTCAGGGCCATCAACGCGCGCACCGAGTTCGATGTCGTCTCCATCACGGTCATCAAGGCCTGGGCCGACGCCGACAACCATGACGGCGTGCGTCCGGACCACATCGAGATTGCGCTGCGCGAGAGCGGCGGCCTCGTCCTGAGCGACGTCCTCACCGCAGCCGACTCCACCGACGCCAACACCTGGCGCAAGACCTACGAGGGCCTGCCCGCCAACATCGCCAAGGGCGTCCCGTGCGCCTACTCCGTCGTCGAGGGCGATGTGGACGGCTACGGCGTGGCCTACAGCGCAGACGGCGACACGCTCACCATCGTGAACTCGCGCGAGGTTGCGCTGCGCAGCCTGCAGGTGACCAAGACCTGGGCCGACTCCAACGGCGCGCCCATCGACATCGCCCCGGCCGACGCCACCTTCCACCTGGTCAAGAAGGTGGAGGGCTACGGCCCGGTGCGCGTCGAGGGCATGGACATCACCATTCCCGCCGGCGCGAGCGGCGAGGGCCTCGTCGCCACCTGGAACGACCTGCCCACCATCGAGGACGGTCGTGCGGTCGAGTACACGGTCGAGGAGGATGCGGTCGAGGGCTACACGAGCCTCGTGGGCGACGGCGAGACGGTCGAGGGCGTCACGCTCATCACCGTCACCAACACCGCCCTGCCGCCCGAGCCCGAGCCGCCCGCGGAGACGCTGGTCGTGTCCTACATCGACCCGCTGGCCGCCGATGGCTCGATGATTAAGGTCACCGACATCTACGAGGCCACGGCCGCTGCCGACGAGGCGAGCTCGCTCGCCCACGCGCCGGCCGAGACCGAGCTCGCGCACGAGGGCTTCGAGTTCGTCGGCTGGAACGTCGAGCGCGACGCCGCCGGCAACTACATCGCAGTTGCCAAGTACAACGTCGTCGCCCCGCCCGCGCCTGCCAAGACGGTGAGCTACCTCGACCCGCAGGCCGCCAACCCGCTGCTCGTGAGCGTCGAGACCGACGACCCGAGCTCCGTCAAGGCGCCCGCCGACCCGTCGCACGCCGGCCTCAAGTTCGTCGGCTGGCAGGAGATCACCGACAGCGCCGGCAACAAGGTGTTCGTGCCCAAGTACGAGCCCGTGTGCCCGGAGTGCCCGACGCCCGACTGCGGCAACCGCACGACCCCGACGCCCACCCCCACGCCCTCGTGGAACGTGGTGCCGTCCTCCGGGTCTGCTACCCCGGTGCGCCCGGCGGCGCTGCCCAACACCGGCGACAACACCAGCTACGTGCTGCCCGTCGCGGTTGCGCTCGCCGGCTCGGGTGCGGCACTGCTCGGTTTGGCCGCCCGCCGTCGTCGCGACGACTAGCGACTCCGCAGCCAACCAGCTGCAGCAGGCACGACCCGCCGAGGGCCCCGGATTCGTCCGGGGCCCTCTTTTTGCGACGCAATGACTGCTCGCCGGCGCCTTCGCTCAGCCAGCATCCCAATACTCTCCCATTTAATGAACAAGTTATATGACGACCTGCGGTTTCTCCTAGAAGAGCCCCAGGTCGCCGTATAACTTGTTCATTAATCGACGAGCTCGCCAACAGGCAGCTCGGCAAAATGTACACTAACGCCACTTTCACCACTCTTGGCATCCGTAGCAGAGCGGCATCATCGAAGGGAGGCCTCATGCAGCTGACTCTCAGCGGGTTCACAGCCCTGCGCGTCCTGCGCGCAATGCGCCGTGGCATGCTGGGCAGGGGCATCGCCCGTCGTTGCGACCTTCGGGTGCCCGAGCCTCCGAGGAAGAGGTGGTCGAAGCCCGCCCTCTCGCGTGCCTTGGAGCCCGTCTCTCCTGCCGTGCGATTTCCGTCCGTCGACCTCCTCGAAGTGGCGGTGCCCACGCCGGAATCGCGCATACGAACCGAGGGCGTGCGCTGCGTTGTCCATGCAAAGGGGCTGCCGCGCAACGCCTTCCTCGACATTGGCAGCGGAATTGCGGTGAGCTCGCCCGAGCTGGTTCTCGTTGAGCTTGCCAATCGCATGCGCTTCTCGGAGCTCGTGCTGCTGACCATGGAGCTCTGCGGAAGCTACGGTCTCTCGCCAGAGGGGGATGATGCCAGAACGGGGCTCGATCCGCTCACCTCAATCGACCGCACTCTCGACTTCCTGCGCAAGGCAACCGATGTGTGGGGGCTTGAGACCATGCGGCTTGCATCGACGTTCGCCCTTGACGACGCCTGGTCGCCCATGGAGGCAATTCTCGCCACGATGCTCGTGCTTCCCGAGGAGAAGTTTGGCTACGGCATGCAGCCCATGGTGCTCAACAGGCGAGAGGAGAGTTGCGGCCGCCCCACGGAGCTGGGGTCGCGCGTACCCGACATCATGTTCAGGGGAACAAGCGTCGGCCTCAACTATGACGGAGAAGGGCATTTCGGAATTGGGGATGTCGCGAGCGCGACGCTCGAGATGCTGAGGAATCCCGGCAGCCTGGAGGCTGAGCGATCGCTTGCGGAGACTCTCGCCTCCATGAGGGGCAGCATCGTCGGCGACAAGCGGCGCGACCGCGATCTCAGCGTGATGGGGCTCTCCGTGCTTCCGGTCACCAAGGAGGATCTCTACGAGCAAGATGCCCTCGACAGGCTCGTGATGCAGGTGATACAGCTCATCGAAGCAGAGGGAACGCGCTCGCTCGACCGTCAGAGGCGGATGCTCGAGAGCCGTGCGCTCAAGAAGGGGAGGGCGTTGCAGCTGCGATCGCTCTTGCCAGGGCGTGCATCTGCGGGTGCAGGAGAGGCGCTCCGGTCCATGGAGGAGGGGGTGGGGGAGCCGCCTCAGATGGCGGAGATATTGCTCATGCCAGGCGCTTCGCACCAGATTAATGTACAAGTTATATGACGACCTGGGCTTCCTCTGGAAGGAGCCGCAGGTCGCTGGATAACTTGTTCATTAAACCCCTGCTACACTAGATGGACGATGAAAACGGTGGCTAATCGCGGCCAACCAACCGAGGAGACGCATGAGCCAGGCAAGCCTCACAGAACAGCTCGAGAGGGCCGAGGCCCTCATGCTCGGCGACGCCGACGAGGCGGCGCTCGACATCCTCGGCAAGCTGGCCGAGGACGCCGAGGAGTATGTCGACCGCAACTGCCCCACCACCGACGAGCTGCAGTGGTTCAGCTTCCCCACGCTGTTCGAGCGCCTGGCCTACCGCCGCGTCGAGAACGACCCGCGCGAGCTGCGCGACGTGGGCGAGCCCTTCGACCGCCTCTATGCCGACCTCGCGCTGGCGAGCGTGCGCACGGGCGACTACCAGCGTGCGACCGAGGCCCTCAAGCAGTCGATCCGCTGGAACCCCATGGATTGCGGCGCCCGCCTCGACCTCGCCGAGCTCTTCCTCACCAACGGCGATGCCAACGAGTACCTCGGCCTCACCTACACGGTGTTCGAGCGCGCGTCCGACGTGCGCCATCTCGCGCGCGCCTTCGCCAACTTCGCCCGCTGGTTCGAGCAGACCGGCCGCGACGACGCCTGCGCGGCAGCCCTGCGCTGCGCGCGCAAGCTGGATGCCCGCGACGCCACGGCCGATGCCCTCATCGCCCAGGCCGCCGGTACCCCGCGCGACCCGGACAGCGTGACCGACGAGCAGGCGACGCAGATCCTCGAGGCGGAGGGCCTGCCCGACGGCGCCAACGCCGAGATCGCGGTGTGCCTGCTCATGTGTGCTACCGACGCGGCCGAGGAGGGCCAGCGCGACGTCGCCACCATGCTCACCCTGCGCGCCCGCGACCTCGTGGGCAGCGCCGCGGCGGGCGCCCTCATCGAGCTCATCCATGCCTCCGACGCTGCCGGCGATCCGGCGGGGGAGGGCGGCGCCGATGCATGAGCGCCAGCGAAAGACCATCGCCCGCAACCGCTCTGCGAGCCACGAGTACTTCATCGACGAGACGTTCGACGCGGGCCTCGTGCTGCAGGGCTCCGAGGTCCGCAGCCTGCGCGAGCGCGCCTGCCAGATCACCGACGCCTTCTGCCTCATCCGCGGCGGCGAGGCCTGGCTGCACGGCGTGCACATCCACCCCTACAGCCACGGCAGCTCGTGGGCGCCCGACCCCGATCGCAAGCGCAAGATGCTGCTCCACCGCAACCAGATCGACTACCTGGACGGCAAGCTGCGCAACAAGGGCACCGCGCTCGTTCCGCTCGAGCTCTACTTCGACGAACACAACCGCGTGAAGCTCACCATCGGGCTCGGCCGCGGCAAGAAGCTCTACGACAAGCGCGCCGACATGGCCAAGCGCGACGTCCAGCGCGACATCCAGCGCGCCATCAAGGAGCGCAACCGCGGCTAGCCCGTCGTGATGGCCAAGGGAAGGGGCCGGCGTCGTCTCGGCGCCGGCGAGGAGAGGAGAGGTCATGGACGCATCTGCCCTTTTCAAGTTCACGAGCGGGCTCTACGTGGTGTCCGCGCAGGCCGGCGAGGACGTGGGCGCCTGCGTCATCAACACCGGGCTCCAGCTCACGGCCGAGCCGCTGCAGGTGATGGTGGCCGTCAACAAGCAGAACCACACCCAGGGCGTGATCGAGCGCGCCGGGCACTTCGCGCTCAGCGTGCTCACCCAGGAGTGCGACATGGACTACATCGCGCGCTTCGGGTTCAGGAGCTCGGCCGATGTGGACAAGTTCGAGGGGATCGAGCGTCGCGAGACTGCGCTCGGCGATCCGTTCGCCCCCGCGTGCTCGTGCGCGATCGTCGCGTGCCGCGTGGTCCAGACGCTCGACGTGGGCACGCACATGGTGTTCGTGGGCGAGGTTGCCGACGCCGAGGTCCTGGGCGATGCCGCGCCGCTCACCTACGCCTACTACCATTCCGTCCTCAAGGGGACGACCCCGCCCAAGGCCTCGTCGTTCGTGCCGGATGCGAAGGCGCCGGCCGAGGAGGCTCCCGCGCCGGCGGGCAAGCACCACTTCCGCTGCGTGCTCTGCGGCTACGTCCACGAGACTGATGACGAGGAGCTGCCGGACGATTTCACCTGCCCGATGTGCGGTGCCGGCAAGGATATGTTCGAGAAGATCGACTAGCCATCCCGCGCGATGTGACACGGTGACAGGTTCCTGTCACCGTGTCACATCGCCGTGTCGCACTGCCGCCCGCCTGCGGAAAAGCCCCGCTGGCGGGCGAAATCCTACCTGTCGCGTACGGCCCCATCTGCAGGGTATTTGCGCAGTGCGGAATGGATACGATTCAGGTAAGCAGAGGTTCGGCTCCTTATCTTCCAGGAGCCCCGGCCGAGGAGGTGGTGCCAACGGGCAGCGAGCAGATAGCGTACGCGCTCGATCGCATCGCCTGCGCTAGGTAGGAATCCGCGAGCGAGAACCGCGAAGGAAGCGGACGAGGCCCTCAAACATTCGGGCCAGCGGAAAAAGCGATGCACCCAAGCAACATCGCGTACGGCTGAAAAACCTCATATCACGACGGTAGCGGGCCCGGGGAATTCGCCCCGGGCCCTGTTATGCACGCCGGGATGCGAACACGACGCCGCGGGTCGGAGTAACATGGCAGGGGAGAATTCCGAGGGGAGGTGACCATGGCACTGCAGGATGTCCTGCTCGAGATTCGCGCCCGACGCGCCCGCATGCGCGCCGACCGCCTCGAGCAGCGCCAGGAGAAGCGCCGCGCGGCAGACTTCGCGGCCGAGCGCTACGAGGTCACCACCCGCGAGCCCAGCGCCCTCGCCCGCCTCATCAACGGCTGGTGGGACCGCCTCTTCGCGAGCGTTTACCAAGGCAATCTCGGCGGCCAGGAGGAGGTCTACGAGAGTCACCTCACCCAGCGCGACTACATCTTCAACACGCTCGGCACCTTCATGTGGAGCTCGATGTTCCCCATGCTCACGATGGTCGCCACCTGGCTCTCCGGCGTCGATGCGGCCGGCCGCCTCTCCATGGCCTTCGTCGTGGGCAACCTGCTGCTGTTCATGGCCAACTACGGCGTGCGCACCTTCCAGGTCTCGGACGTCTACGAGGAGTCGTCCTTCGCCGACTACCAGATCTCGCGCTTCATAACCTGCGCCATCACGCTCGTCGTCGGCTTCCTGTACTGCCGGGTGCGCGGCTACGACGCTGCCATGATGATGACCTTCATGGGCGTCATCGGCTTCCGCGTGGTGGACGGCCTCGCCGACGTCTACGAGGGGCGCCTCCAGCAGATGGACAAGCTCTACCTCTCGGGCATCTCGCAGGCCGTGCGATGCGGCCTGGCCATCGCCATCTTCGCCATCGCCATGCTCGTCACGCGCGACGTGGGCGTGGCCAGCATCGCGCTCATGATCGCCGGCATCGCGTCGCTCGCGCTGCTCACCATCCCCATCGCCCTCATGGAGACGCCCGAGAGCGACCCGGGCCGCTGGCACAGCGTCCAGACGATCCTCACCGACGGCTTCCCGCTGTTCGTGGCCCTGTTCCTCTACGCCGTCATCGACTCCATGCCCAAGTTCGCCATGGAGGGCGCGCTCTCCTACGACAACCAGCTCTACTTCAACCTCATGTACTTCCCCGCGCACGCCATCCTCACGGCCACGGGCATCGTCTACAAGCCGCAGCTGCTGAGGCTCGCCAACGCCTGGGACAGCCCGAGCGAGCGCAGCCGCTTCGACAAGATCATCTTCGCGATGATCGGCGTGATCATCGGCATCACCGTGGTCATGGGCGTCTACATGGCCATCATCGGCGTGCCCCTCACGAGCATCATGTACGGCATCGACTTCGAGCCGTACCGCCTGGCCGCGCTCGCGATGATCTCGACGGGCGGCCTGTGCGCGGCAATCGAGTTCCTCTACCAGGTGATCACCGTGCTGCGCTGCCAGCAGGAGGTCATGAAGTTCTACCTGGGCGTGTTCGTGTTCTCGATCCCCGTGTGCGTGCTCCTCGTGCGTACGCTGGGCATCAACGGCGCCGTGGCCTCCAACGTCGTGATCATGGCGGTGCTGTTCGGCCTGCTCGCCTACGAGTACGTCCACATCCGCCGCCGCACCGCGCGCGCATCCGACGCCGATGGCGACGACTTCGACTACCTGGAGCGGGAGTAGGGGAGCGGCGCCTTCGCCGAGCCCGGCAGACGGCCTTCGCAAAGCGACCCCCGCAAAGCGGGTATACTACCCACACACCGGCGCGAGCCGGCCGCGTTCGTTGACATCCGCATGGTGGCAGCTGCCCCAGCGCCGGCGCCAGACCCGCCGGCGCATCACACGTGGGGGCGACTGGTTTCGACAAGGTAGGTCTGAGATGAGCAGCAGGCCGTGGTCTCCTCGCCACGTTAAACAGGGGTGCCGTCAAATGAATTGACGAGACTTCTTATCAGGGCTATGCCCTCGCCGCTTAGTTAAAAGCAGGCGCGTCCAACCGGGGACTCTCCCGACCCCGGGGCGACGTCATCTTAGGGAGATGCTCCGAGGGACGTAGTCGGTATGCCCGAGGCTAAGATCGAACCGACTGGGACGTGCGGCGCTTGTCGCTGGGCACCGAGCGTCCGAGACCTAACCAGCGACTGAGCCTGGAGATACTCGTCAGGGAGCTGCTTTGGACCGGAGTTCGATCCTCCGCGCCTCCACCATGACGCGAGCAGCCGAACTCGCCTTCATCAATGGCGGGTTCGCGCTGAGGTATTGGTTTGAGGACGGTCGCTAGACCGTCCTCTTTCCATATGGATGCACAGTGTCCTGTGGTCTTGCAACCACAAGGTGAGATCTACTCGATGGGGCAGACCTCGGTCGTCGTCTGGTAGCCCTGGATGAGCACGGAGCCCTGGTTGAAGAGCATGCCGAGCTCTGTGGCCACGGAGCGGACTTCGTCCTCGGCGACATCGTAGAGGTAGATGACCATCGTGAAGTCTTGGTACTCGCTGCCATCCTCGCCGACCCGACTGCCCTGAGCCTCCTGAATAATGTAGGTGTCGAGACGCCTGGTCAGCACGGTATTAGTCATGTCCAGGCACATCGCGGCTGGGTAGACGGGCTGATGGGTCTTCTTGTCGCTGGTCCCGACGAAGAGAACGTACTGGATGCCGCTCTCGGCCTTCGCCGTGG
>CACZNT010000140.1 GCA_902782635.1 uncultured Coriobacteriaceae bacterium | reverse complement strand
TGGTGCGCCCTCCGGCGACGTGTCAGAGCTTGCGGAGAGGGTCATCGCCGGCGAATTCGGCAATGGCGATGCAAGAAGGGCGGCGCTTGGCTCCCGCTACGACGAGGTCCAGGCCGAGGTGAACAGGATCCTGCTTGGCAGCGGCTTTGGCATCGATGTCGACGCCATGGCCAGGCGCGTGATCGCGGGAGAGTTCGGCAACGGCGACGAGCGCAAGCGGCGCCTGGGCTCGAACTACGACGCGGTGCAACGGCGCGTGAACGAGATCCTTCTCGGTGCGGGCTCGGGCTCGACCTCCATGGACGTCGACGCGATGGCCCGGGCCGTGATCCGCGGCGACTACGGCAACGGCGAGGAACGCAGGCGTCGCCTCGGCTCCTACTACTCGATCGTGCAGTCGCGTGTGAACGAGATGCTGTCATGAGACGACGGATCGGGTTCTGGGCCGACCAAATGGGCTGGCTCCTAGGCGACGTGGCTTGCCTGGCCCTGATGGTGCTGTTCCTGCCCGTGGTGCCAGTGTTCAAGGCATATTACCGTGCGCGTTTGAAGCGCGATGACAACTAAGAGAGGGCAGCCTATCGTGATGATAGGTTGCCCTCGTAAGGCACTTATAGCGAAAGCAATCTAATCTGATATTAACCTTTACCAGCATGATACTTGAACACAGGTGCCATCTTTACATATGGATCGAGATAACTCGGATATTCATTCAACAGGAAATTGATGGATGCAATAGCAAACAGGTTTAGCGTTGTTGCGCAAATCTGAGTCAATTGCGGAATCCCTCGTCTTTTGCTCGCTTCCATATTGTCTGTCAAAGTTACTAGACAGCTCATCACAAAACCATTCTGCCTAAGAGCGTCTTTAGTAACAGAAAGCGATTGCAGCGGGGATGGAAGGGGCGAATTAACTAATCGAAGAAAACTAGGGTCGTCAAAGCTAATAGGCCCAAAGCCAAGTCCATCTAGGTATGTGGCGTCATTAAGACGTAAAAGATCAACGTTCGTGTAAGCCGCCTGGCCTTCGGCCATCATCAAATCATTAAAACAGGGTTCATGCTCAAAGCTCTCAGAGAAACCCGTCAACTCTTCGTATATTGACTTCTTCTTTTTCTTTCTCCCAAAGAGTCCCATGATTAGCCTCACAATCCAACAAATGACCTCGCTACAGTCATGGAGCGTTTTAATGCACGGTTTGAGATTATAGGTCTTTATCAGGTCATACGTTTCAGCTAATCCTCAGTTATCCAGGTCATTGGTAGCACAGAAGGCCGCTTGTCGACGCTGACAAGCGGCCTTTTAGGTTTCTATGTGGCTCTCTAGCTCAGCGGCTCTAACTCACGGTAGAGCGGGTCTCCGTCGCCTACGAGCACTTCCCACCACCACTGGGGGCTTTCGACGCCGGAGGCACAAAGCATGTCGAGGAGCTTGGCGCGGAGCTCTGGCGGATAGCTCTGGAAGTCCTCGCGCATGGCGTCGAGCACGGCCTTGCTCGTACTCATCATGTCGTTGCAGATCTCCTTCTTCTCCTCGAGCGTGTAGCTCTCTGGCGAGTAGCAACAGAGGTCCGCTCGGAAGTAAGCCATGTCCTCGGCCTGAGTGAGTTCGTTCATCTTCGCTTCGTTCATCGCTCTTTCCTTTCATCAAAACTTGTCTTATTACAGGGCCGCCCCAGCTGGATTCCATGGACAAATCCATGGACAAATCATCCCGTTAGGAGTGCTCTTTTCTGTGAAATAGTGGTGCGCCGAAATCTTCGACGCACCAATATTTACCTGCGGTAACGATGTGTTTTGGTGAAGAGTGTGGAAGAGTGATTCCTTGCGTATTTTATTCCCACTCGACCGTCTCCAGCGGCTCGTAGGACGCTCCGTCAGGCGCGAGGTGCGAGCGGAAGAGCGTGATGCGCTCGATGCTCCCCTGCGCGACGGCCGCCGTCGGCAGGCTGACGATGCGGGTGAGGTCCGCATTCCTCATGAGCGTCACATGCGGGAGGAAGGGCTTCGCATCGTAGGAGAGGCCCGCGCGGTCGAGCTCGTCCCGCAGCTCGGAGGCGAGTCCCTCGAGGGAGCCGCCCGACTCGACGCCCTGCCAGAGCACGACGCGCCTGCCCGACCCGAACGCCCCGAGCTCGCCCAGCTCCGCCTCGATGGGGCCCCTGCCCTCGCAGGCGCGCTGCATCGCCGCAGCCGCATCGTCAACGCGAAACGCATCGACCTCGCCGAGGAAGGCAAGCGTGAGGTGCAGGTTTGCCGACGCGACGAACCTCCCGCGCACGCAGTCGCGCAGGTTGGCGATGGTCTCCCCCATCGCCTCGGCCATCTCGTAGGGCAGCTCGGCTGCCACGAAGAGCCTCATCTTGCCTCCTCAAGCGATCTCGCAAGTCGATTTCAACACTCGTTTTCAGCTTAGCAGCATGCCGGCACGATAGACTGTGCATAAGGGGGAGTCTGCACAAGGGAGGATGCAATGGCTTATCTGGGAGAGGATACGCCCAAGCTGGGATTTGGCCTCATGAGGCTCCCGCGCGAGGAGGATGGCGAGACCATCGACGTCGAGCAGACCTCGCAGATGGTGGATGAGTTCATGGCGGCAGGCGGCACCTACTTCGACACCGCCCGCGCCTACGGCCCCTCCGAGGCGGCCACCAAGCTCGCGCTCGTGGACCGCTACCCGCGCGACAGCTACACCCTGGCCTCGAAGTGCGCCGCCTGGAACGGTGCGAACAGCGCCGAGGAGGCCCGCGCCTTCCTCGACACCTCGCTCGAGCTGACGGGCGCCGGCTACTTCGACTACTACCTCCTCCACAACCTCGGCGGCACGCGCTCGCGCTTCTTCGACGACTGGGGCCTCTGGGACTGGATCAAGGAGATGAAGGAGGCCGGCAAGGTCCGGCACTGGGGCTTCTCGTTCCACGACAACGCGGACGTGCTGGACGAGATCCTCACGCAGCATCCGGACGCCGAGTTCGTCCAGCTGCAGATCAACTACGCCGACTGGGAGGACCCCGGCGTGCAGTCCAAGCGCTGCTGGGAGGTGGCGCGCAAGCACGGGA
The DNA here is from genome assembly GCA_902782635.1 of uncultured Coriobacteriaceae bacterium. GTDB lineage: Bacteria > Actinomycetota > Coriobacteriia > Coriobacteriales > Atopobiaceae > CACZNT01. Next base: position 3,222 of record CACZNT010000140.1, on the reverse strand, counting down.
AGCCCATCGTCATCATGGAGCCCGTCAAGGGCGGCATGCTCGCCAACCCACCCGAGCAGGTGGTCGACATCCTCCGCGCGGCCGAGCCCGATTCCACGCCCGTCTCCTGGGCGCTGCGCTTCGCGATGAACGTCGAGGGCATCATCACCATGCTCTCGGGCATGTCCGACATCGAGCAGATGCGCCAGAACATCGCCACCTGGAAGGCGCTCGCGCCGCTCACGCCCGAGGAAACTACCACCATCGAGCGCGCCCGCGCCAAGTTTGCCGAGCTCATCCCCGTGCCCTGCACCGGTTGCCATTACTGCATGGACGACTGTCCCGTGGGCATGAACATCTCCGGGATGATGGAGATGCTCAACCGCGCCGCGCTCTACGGCGAGGCGAAGGGCAAGCGCGGCTACGGCTTCGCCTCGCGCGACTGCCTGGCATCCGCCTGCATCGGCTGCGGACAGTGCGAGAGCGTCTGCCCCCAGCACATCCCCATCATCGAGAACCTCGCGCAGTGCGCCGCGCGCTTCGAGTAGAACGACCGCGCTGTAGTGTGCAAGTTATACGCCGACCTGCGGCTCCTCTAGGAAGAACCGCAGGTCGCGCTATAACTTGTACACTAGGGCATCACTTAGGCAGGATATGACACTTTGGTGCCTGTCCCCAAAGTGTCATATCGTGAGGGAGTCGACGGCAGCGCGCAGCTGGTCGACGCGGTCGGTGCGCTCCCAGGTGAAATCCTCGTCCTCGCGGCCGAAGTGTCCGTAGGCAGCCGTCTTCTCGAAGATCGGCCTCCTGAGCCCGAGATCCTGGATGATGGCGCCCGGACGGAGGTCGAACACCTGCTTGACGGCCCGCTCGATGACCCTGTCGTCCACCGACCCCGTGCCATGCGTGTCCACGAGCACTGAGAGCGGCTTGGCAACGCCGATCGCATAGGCCAGCTCCACCTCGCAGGTGTGCGCGAGCCCCGCGGCCACCACGTTCTTGGCAACCCAGCGCGCGGCATAGGCAGCGGAGCGGTCGACCTTGGTGGCATCCTTGCCCGAGAAGGAGCCGCCGCCGTGGCGTCCCATGCCGCCGTAGGTGTCGACGATGATCTTGCGGCCGGTGAGGCCCGTGTCTCCCATAGGACCTCCCACGACGAAGCGGCCCGTGGGGTTCACGTAGATGTCGGCGTCCTTCCAGGCAATGCCCACCTCGTCGAGCACCGGCGCGATCACATGCTCGGTGATATCGCGGCGGATGACGTCCATGTCCTCGACCGAGGGATCGTGCTGGGTGGACACCACGATGGCGGACACCTCCACCGGCGCGCCGTCCTCGTAGCGGACCGTCACCTGCGTCTTGCCATCGGGCCTCAGGTAGGCGACGATGCCGTCGTGGCGCACGGCCGCGAGGCGCTCGGCCAGGCGATGTGCGAGGTAGATGGGCATGGGCATGAGCGTGGGCGTCTCATCGGACGCATAGCCGAACATCATACCCTGGTCGCCCGCGCCAACTGCGTCGAACGCATCATGCGCAGAGCCGCTCTGGGCCTCGAACGAGTTGTCGACGCCCTGAGCGATGTCCGGGCTCTGCTCGTGGATGAGGTTGAGGACGCCACAGGTGTCGGCATCGAAGCCGTACTTCGCGCGGTCGTAGCCGATGCGCCGCACCGTGTTGCGCACGATCTCCTGCACGTCGACATACGACTGCGTGCGGATCTCGCCCGCGACCACCACCGTGCCCGTGGTGACGAAGGTCTCGCAGGCGCAGCGGACGTTGTCCACGCTGGCGGGCATGCCGTATGGCGCGACGTAGCCCTCCTGCTCGAGCTTGGCCTCCTTGGCCAGGATGGCGTCGAGGATGGCGTCGGAGATCTGGTCGCACATCTTGTCCGGATGGCCCTCGGTGACCGACTCGGACGTGAAGTAGTAGCTGCCTGAGGACGTTGACATGGGCGTTCCTTTCTCGTCCTAAGCAGTATGACACAAGCGGCCGAGGCTTTATGGAGGCGGCATGTCCTGCGACTTATGGGATTGCGGGTGCCTGCGCTAGGCGCTGATGCCGTGGCGCACGAAGCTCATGAGCTCCTCGGCGAAGGGCTCCAGCTGGAACGGCTCGCCAGGCTTGCCCGCACGCGCGATTGCGGCGAAGAGGAAGGTGCCCACCAGCATCGACGACACGAAGGCGGGGTCGATGCCGTCGCGCACGGCGCCTTCCGACTGGGCCCGCCGCACCTGCTGCTCGACCAGGGCGGTGATCTTCCCGAAGCGCTCGCCCATGCCCGGCACGAGGTCGGAGCCACCGCGCACCAGGTCGCTCGCGACTGCTGCGACCACCGATTCGCCGTCGTGCACGCTGCGCGCGAACTCCATGCAGGCCGCGGCGAGGGCATCGGAGGAGCTCGGCGCCTCGCCCATCGCCTTCTCGAGGCGCGCGACGAAGGCGTCGATGTCGGAGGAGAAGATCTCCTCGACGATGTCATCACGATCGCGGAAGTAGTAGTAGAGCGAGCCCTTGGACATGTTGCAGCGGCTTGCGACCTCGGCCATCTGGAACTCGACGGTACCGCGCTCGGCGATGATCTCGGAGGCAGCGGCGAGGATGCGCGCCCTCGTGCGGGCGCTCTTGCGGGTCTTGCCCTCCACGCGCGCCCCGAGGTGCTCACCTGCGAGGCTCACGAGGTTGCCCGCGTCGGAGGCAGCTGACACGGCAAGGTCGCCCAGGACGCTGCCGTTTGCCTCTCTTCCTGCCATTTTCATGAATGCCCCCATCTCGCTGCAGCTGATTCAGTATATCCTCTGCCCAAAATCCCATGCGCGCACAACCGGCAGCAGGCCGTCGTATACTGGTAAACGGTACAAACGCCAAACGAGGAGATTCTCTTGACTGAAAGCAACCGACCCGTCCGCGTGCGCTTCGCACCCTCCCCCACCGGCAAGCTCCACATCGGGGGTGCCCGCACGGCCATCTACAACTGGGCGTTCGCACGTGCGCAGGGCGGCACCTTCATCCTGCGCATCGACGACACCGACCCCACCCGCTCCACCGAGGAGAACACGCAGGTGATCTTGCGCGCCATGCGCTGGCTCGGGCTGGACTGGGACGAGGGCCCCGATGCCGGCGGCGACTTTGGCCCCTACTTCCAGACGGAGCGCCTCGAGATGTACCGCGCCGCGGCCGAGAGGCTCGTGGAGCAGGGACGCGCCTACTACTGCTTCTGCTCGCCCGAGAAGCTCGAGGCCG
>CACZNT010000139.1 GCA_902782635.1 uncultured Coriobacteriaceae bacterium | reverse complement strand
GCCTCAAGCTCCAGGGCGAGCAGGACGCGAAGCGTGCCAAGAAGCTCGAGCGCGAGCTCGCCTGGGTGCGCACTGCGCCCAAGGCCCGCCAGGCCAAGAACAAGGCCCGTCTCGAGCGCTACGAGGAGATGGCGGCTGAGGCCGAGCGCTCCAAGAAGCCGGACTTCTCCGAGATCCAGATCCCGCCCGCGCCGCGCCTGGGCGCCAAAGTGCTCGAGGCCAAGGGCCTCTGCAAGAGCTTCGGCGACCGCGTTCTTATCGACGATCTGTCCTTCTCGCTGCCCAGGAACGGCATCGTGGGCGTGATCGGCCCCAACGGCGTGGGCAAGACCACGCTCTTCAAGATGATCATGGGGCAGGAGGAGCCCAGCGGCGGCACGCTCGAGCTGGGCGAGTCGGTCAAGATCTCCTACGTCGACCAGGGCCGCCAGGGCCTCGACCCGGACGCCAACGTGTGGGAGGCGGTCTCGGGCGGCAACGACTTCATCGAGGTCGGAGGCATCGAGATCCCCACGCGCGCCTACGTGGCGAGCTTCGGTTTCAAGGGTCAGGACCAGCAGAAGCTGGCGGGCGTGCTCTCCGGAGGGGAGCGCAACCGCCTCAACCTGGCCCTCACCCTCAGGCAGGGCGGCAACCTCCTGCTTCTGGACGAGCCCACCAACGACCTCGACGTCGAGACCCTCGAGAGCCTGGAGGAGGCCCTCGAGCGCTTCCCCGGCTGCTCGGTGGTGGTGAGCCACGACCGTTGGTTCCTCGACCGCGTGGCCACGCACATCCTCGCCTGGGAGGGCGACGACGAGAACCCGGGTCGCTGGCACTGGTTCGAGGGCAACTTCGAGGCCTACCAGGAGGACCGCGAGCGCAGGCTGGGCCCGGAGGCCTCGCGCCCGCACCGTCTGCATCGCAAGCTCACTCGCGACTAACCTGACAAAGGGGACAGTCCCTCTTGTCATGACAAAGGGGACAGGTTTCCATCGCTCGGCAATGCAAAGGGGGCGGCACCATGGCCGCCCCCCGATTTCGTTCTGCCCCGTGCGCCTACGCGTTCGGGAACTTGATCTCCTTGGGATACTCCCAGCTCTGGAGCTCGTCGACGCCAAAGACATCGGGCTCCTTGCCGCCTGCGGTGAGGGCGTGGTGGTAGATCTCGGCGAGCTCCTCGATGTAGCAGCTCTTGAGGTAGGCCGACTCGATGTCGGTCTCGTCTACGGCGAGGGTGCCATGACCCTGGAGCAGCATGACGTCGGCCTCCTGGACGGTGTCGACGATGGAGTTGGCCAGGTCGGGCGTGCCGGGACGGCCGTAGGGCGCCACGGGGATGCGGCCCTTCGAGACATTGAGCGCCATGATCTCGTACACCACGGCGGGGATGGGCTTGTTGAGAACGGCGAAGACGGTGCCGTACATCGAGTGGGTGTGCGAGACGGCCATCACGTCGTCGCGGGTCTGATAGGCCTTGAGGTGCATGAGGGCCTCGCTGGTGGGGCGCAGGCCCGTCTTGTTCTCGATGACGTTGGCGTCGAGGTCCATGACCACCATGTCGTCAACCTTGAGGAACTCGCGGTCGACGCTCGTCGGCGTGATGACGATGTATCCCGTCTCGGGATCGCGCATCGAGAAGTTGCCCGCCTTGTGCTTGCACATTCCCTCGCGCTGCGCACGCTTGGCCACGTTCATGACCCGCTCTTTAAGCTCCTCAAGCATGTCTTCTTCCCTTCGTTTGGATTCGTGCCCACATGGGCCTCCCATAAGTTTACAACTTACGGGAGGCCTCGCTGGAGCCTGAATGAGTCAATAGGGACGTAGTCAATTGACTCATGCATAAGGGAAGAGTCTTTTTCGCACGCGCTACGCGATGGGGAGCCCGCCTGCCTCCTGGACACCGGGAACGGCGGGGATGGTGGCGAAGCCGATCTCGAGCTCCTCGTCGGTGGGCTCGTGGTCCTCGAGCCGTCCCTCGTTGAAGGCCTCGTAGGCCGTCATGTCGAAGTAGCCCGTGCCCGTGAGTCCGAAGAGGATGGTGCGCTCCTCGCCCTTCTCCTTGGCGTCGAGTGCCTCGTCGATCGCGGCGCGGATGGCGTGCGCGCTCTCCGGGGCGGGCAGGATGGTCTCGAGTTTGGCGAAGGTCGTGGCCGCCTCGAACACCGCGGTCTGGAACACCGAGATGGCCTCGAGGTAGCCATCGGCCTTGAGCTGGGAGACGATGGGGCTCATGCCGTGGTAGCGCAGGCCGCCCGCGTGGTCGGGACTGGGGATGAAGCCGTTGCCCAGCGTGTACATCTTGACGAGGGGGCAGGTCTGGCCGGTGTCGGCGAAGTCGTAGGCAAAGCGGCCGCGCGTGAGCGAGGGGCAGCTTTTGGGCTCGACGGCGATGAAGCGCGTCTCCGGGTGCTTGCCGAGGATCTTGTCGCGCATGAAGGGGGCGATGAGCCCGCCCAGGTTGGAGCCGCCGCCAGCGCATCCGATGACGACGTCCGGATAGACACCCAGCTCCTCGAAGGCCGCGTAGCTCTCGAGGCCGATGACGCTCTGGTGCAGCAGCACCTGGTTGAGCACCGAGCCGAGCTGGTAGCGGCCGCGATTCTCGGGCACGTGCAACGCGCGCTCGACGGCCTCAGAGATGGCGGTGCCCAGCGAGCCGGAGCGGTTTGCCTCGTCGGCGAACAGCTTGCGGCCGATCTCGGTGGTCTCGGAGGGGGAGGGGGTGACGTTGGCGCCGAAGGTCTGCATCACGGAGCGGCGGAAGGGCTTCTGCTCGTAGGAGGCGCGCACCATGAAGACGTCGCAGTCCAGGCCATAGTGGGCGGCCGCCTCCGAGAGAGCCGTGCCCCACTGGCCCGCGCCCGTCTCGGTGGTGATGGTGGTGAGGCCCTGGGTGGCGGCGTAGTAGGCCTGCGCCAGCGCCGAGTTGAGCTTGTGGGAGCCGCTCGTGTTGTTGCCCTCGTACTTGTAGTAGATCTTGGCGGGCGTGCCGAGCGCCTTCTCGAGCTCGTAGGCACGGCACAGCGGGCTTGGACGATACACCTTGTACATCTCGAGGACGCCCTCGGGGATGTCGACGTAGGCGGTCTCGTCGTCGAGCTCCTGGCGCACGAGCTCCTCCGCGAAGACCGGCGCGAGGTGCTCGAGCTCGGCCACGACGCCGTTGGGCAGGCGCATCGGAGCCGGCTTGTTGGGCATGTCGGCGCGCAGGTTGTACCACGCGGTGGGAATCTGCGACTCCTCGAGGTAGAGGCGGTGGGGAATCTCAGCGGCCATGGGCGGCTCCAATCTCGCGGCAATGCAATGCCGTGATTCTATGCGGCGCGCTCGCCCATCATCGGATTCGTTTGCAAGTGGAAACTTGCAAACGGCTACTCCTGATGAATGGTGCCGTCCGGATTGACCCACCCGTGCCGGAACTGCTCGACGTTGGGCACCTCGACCTTGACGGCCACCTGGTACTCGTCCTCGTAGACGATCTCGCCGGGATCGTTGGTGTAGATGAGGTAGTAGGGGTGGTGGTAGCGGTCGAGGAGCCAGAGCGCCGGCTGGATGAGCTTCATCATGAAGTCGGCGTTCTCCGTCTTGAAGAAGCAGATGACGTTCTCCTTCTGCAGGCAGGGCTCGGGGAAGGGGAGGATCTCGGCGAACCACTGGTCGATCTCCTTGTAGAGCGCGGCGTCCTCCTCGTCCATGATGTCATCTTGCACCAGCTTCCAGCACATGCTGAAGACTCCCGCGCCCTGCAGGGTGTTCGAGGCGAGCTCCCTGCCCTGGATGCGCGCGTACTTGTACTTCTTGGCCATGGCGCCTCCTGCTGTTTGGCATCATCTAATTATTGCGCGGCAGCTGCATGTCGTCTCGCATCACGCGACGAATGGCTAGAAATGACGACATTGCGCAATGAATGGGCGATATCTGAAGTGGGCGGCTGCCTCCATTTCGCCTTTTCCGACCTGGCGGCAGAAGCATCGCGGCAAAAGTGCGCAATGACGTCACTTCTAGCCAACGGGGGATCGAGCGAGGGTGGGCGCAGGGCTACTCATCCGTCCGCGGGCGATTGTAGAACTCGTTGAGCTTCTCGTTGGCGTACTCGCGCTTCTTCTTCTCCACCCAGCTGTCGCGCTGCGCGATGATGGCAAGCGCCTCGTCGGCGATCTCCTCCATGCTCGAGGGGCGGGCTGCCCGCAGGTAGCCAGCCATGCGCCGCATCGTCATCTCGGTGGTGAGCTGGGCGGCGAGCGCCTGCGCGAGCGCGGCGGGGTACCCGCAGTCGAGCGTGGCCGCGAGCAGCTCGTCGAAGGCATCGTCTCGTGCCTGGTCCCTCTGGCTAGCCATTGTCCGCGAACACCCACTCGCGCTTCCTCGACAGCGAGCCGAAGATGTCCTCCTTGTCCGTGCCCGACAAGTAGGGGTCCGTGTCGGAGGAGAACGCCGTGTAGGGGTCGGCCACGAGCAGGGGGTCGACCTCCCAATCGGCAAGCGATGCCGGATCCTCGAGCGCGGCGGCGCGAAGGTCGGCAAACGAGCGCGCCTTGCCGGCAACGCTTCCCGCCTGCTGCTCGTCCACGATGAAGACCTCCAGCCTGAGCCTGCACTCCGTCCCGTCCTCCGCCTGCGCGCCGAGGGTCTCGGCGGCCCTTGCGCGCAGCTCCTCGAGCAGCGCGATGAACTCTGCCGGAGTCTCGGGAACCGTGCCCCCGGGGAGCACGAGCAGCGCCTTCTCGAGGAGCGCCCCATCGTCTGTGGTCCCGATCGCGGAGAGCGCGACGATCTGCTCGGGGCTCGCCTGCGTTAGCTCGCCCGCGATGGCGGCCAGGCCCTCGTCGAAGCTGCCGCCCTCGGGCGCACCGTTCCACATCACGCCCGAATAGGGCTCTGAGGAGGAGAGGGGCCCCTCCGTCTCGCTCGGGTCGATGGCGCCGTCGCGCACCTTCGCCACGAGCAGGCCGTCGGCGTAGGCGTTCTCGAAGTCGTAGATCAGCCAGGAACGCTGCAGGCGCCGCTGTGCCTCGGCAGGTGTCACCTCTTCGACGGGCTTGAGGTTCGGGTAATCGCCGACGTAGTCGAACGACAGCATGGCGGGCGTGTCGGGCGCGAGGAGAACGACGTCGTCGTAGTCGTTGAGGTGCGGCAGGCATGCGTTCGCAAACTCGAGGAAGTTGGCCTCGTCCATCAGGGGGTCTTCCGCGTCGCGCGCCCAGACGTAGATGTCGCCCACGTTGTCCCGCACGAAGGAGCGTCCCTCCATCACGCCGCTCGCCTCGAGCTCGGCGGCCTTCTTCTCGTATCTGGCCGTCTCCTCGCGCACCTCGTCGAGGTTGGTGGTGAAGCTTGCCGGCTTTGCCCAGCGCCAGTAGCTAACCCAGGCGGTGATCCCCTCGTCCGGGCCGCTCGTGCAGGTGAGCACCGTCACCACGTCATCCCCCGCATCGCGCTTGGGCGGCACGGGGATGGGGCCGTTGCTGGGGAAGGGGTAGGCGAAGTCGACGACCTGCCAATCCTCGCCTGTCTCGCCCTCGAGGTAGTCCTCGGAGAGCTCGGCCAGGCGCACCCAGAGCTGCGGGCCCAGCGAGCTGTCCGGGCCCCCGTAGCCGGCGCCGTCCGCGGGCCACCTGCCCGATGCGACCTGGCCGCGCAGCACGTCGACGCTCGGGACGCTCGGGTCGTGGCTATAGGAGTTTGGGTTGGAGAAGATCTCGTAGCGCGACTCGAACTTCCCGCGCAGCGCGTCGAAGATCTCGAGGTCGCGCTCGGTGGTGACGGGGTCGCTGATGAAGGCGGCGGTTGCGGGCGTGTCGCGGATGGGGTCGTCGCTGCAGCTGCGTATGCACGAGCCCAACGTGAGGACGAGGGCGAAGGCGCCGATGACGTTGAGGACGAGGAAGAAGACGCCGCAGCCTGCGAGCAGCTTGGCGAGCCGGTTGCCCGAGCCCTGGCCGGGCTGCCCACCGGCAGGCGTCGCGCCCGGCGCCGCCGTCGCGCCCGGAGCCGCGACCTGGGGCTGCTGGGGCACGATGTCGCCAGCGCCCTTGGGCACGGGCGGCGCCCCCGCTCGATGGAAGTCGGCCTTGTTGAGGTTGTCGTCCATGTGCCTCCCTGACTGCAGTGCAATCATAGGGCATGCGCGACGCGGGCGCCCTTGCCCCGCGCCGAGCCTTGGGCCAGAATCTGGCCTGCACGACAGCACCCGAATCACT
>CACZNT010000138.1 GCA_902782635.1 uncultured Coriobacteriaceae bacterium | reverse complement strand
GGGCAGCGTGTCGAGGCGGCCATAGGGATCGTAGAAGGCCATGAGGTAGAGCGCACCGTAGATGAGCGGGATGAGCGCGATGCCGAGCATCGCGATTTTCATACCCAGAGTGGCACGAGCGGAATGGAAGTCGAGCAACGAGAAACGCAGCCCACGCAGCGGGTTCTTCATGCTAGGCCACCTCCACTTCAAGGTTCTTGCGCTCCCAAGCGGCGCGCTGGGCGCGAGCATCTTCGGTCAGGCAGTAGGCGGTGTCGAAGCGTGCGGCGAGATCGTAGTCGTTGACGCCGCAGATGACGCAGATCCCCTTGCTGTGCGCGATGTCGCAGAGACGATCCGCCAGGTTGTTCGACTGGTGCTCGGTGAGATCGCGCTCGATATCGCCCACCGCGAGGATCCTCGGGTCGCCCGCCATGCCCAGGGCAATGCCGAGCAGGTCGAAGTCGCAGCGCTCGAGGTCGTCAACGACCTTGGCGGCGCAGCCGGCGAGGCCCCAGCGAGAGAGGTACTCATCGGTCGCCGCACGGTTGAACGGCTTACCAGCAAGGCTCAGCTCGGCCGAGACAACCGTGCGCACGCGCAGGAAGCGCTCGACATCGTTGACGCGCTCGAAGAAACCGAGACCCGCCAAGGGACGGATCTTATCGAGCCCGCGCAGGTGGCGCGCATCGATATCGGCAATGGTGAGGCTGCCTTCGCTGGCAAGCATGCGCCCCGCCAGCGTGAGCAGGAGCTCGGTCTTTCCACCCTTGTTCTCGGCGCAGATGGCATGCGCCTGGCCGGCTGCCAGGTCGAGGTCGACGCCTTGGTAGGCAGTCCCCCGCACACCTCGCATGCCGAGTCCCTGCGCCACCACGAGGTGCTGATCGGCGCCTATGGACTGTACCCGCATTGTTAGGACCTCCTTGGTCGCGTGTCGCATAGCTACCCGGGATCTTTTTTCTACCGGGTATAAAAAAGATACGTGATGATTATGCCCAGATTTTTCTACCGGATAGAAAAAATTGCCGAAATTGCACGGGAGCTGCATAATCGGCTGGCGTGACCTGCTGGTTTTGGGATAGCTGTCTCGAGGGACGATGGGGAGAGGCAACTTGCCGTCCCATACATGAATCGTGGCTTACGAGATAAGAAAAGCCCCGCACCGAAGTGCGGGGCTCTTTCAGCTCTGTGCTGTACCGGTGCGCTTACGCCTCGGGCTCCTGCTGCGTGATGCAGTGGATGTTGCCGCCGCCGAAGACGACCTGCTCGGTGGTCTTGACGCCGCGGACCTTGAACGTGCCCTCGCCCCAAGTCTCATCGTAGATCTTCTGGAGCGTCTCGACGGCGAGGTCGTCGTTCTCGTCGCCGTACTGCGGGGTGATGATGCCGCCGTTGGTGACGAGGTAGTTCATGTAGGAGGCGATCAGCGGCTCATCGGGAACGCGCGGCTCGGCGTTCTCGTCGATGTCGATGGAATCGCAGGAGGCCTGGTCCATGTAGACCGGGTTTACCGGCATGGGGAGCTTGTAGATCTTGAGCTTGCGGCCCTTGGCGTCGGTGGCGTTGGACAGCGTCTCATACGCGTCGTGGCACTGCTGGTAGAAGGGGTACTCGGGATCGTCGGACCAGATGCAGGCCATGACGCCGGGCGCGATGAAGGTGGCCACGTCGTCGATGTGACCGTTGGTCTCGGAGGGGTCGATGCCCTCGTGCACGAAGATGACCTTCTCGGCGCCCAGGTACTCCTTGAGCTCGTTCTCGATGTAGGCGCGCAGCTCGTCGCTCCAGGGCTCGTACTTGCGGCCGTAGTTCGGCCAGATGTTGTCCTCGTCCTCGTCAACGAGAACAGCGGAGCAGGTGCGGCCGGGCGAGAGGAGGCATTGGTCGGTCACGACGACGGTGCCCTCGCCGTCAACGGTGATGGAGCCACCCTCGAGGATGACGTCATCCGGACGGTAGCGCTCGACGCCAGCGAGCTCGGTCATCTTGACGGCGATCTGCTCGTCCTTGTCCCAGGGGAAGTAAAGGCCGTCGAGCGTGCCGCCGTAGGCGTTG
>CACZNT010000137.1 GCA_902782635.1 uncultured Coriobacteriaceae bacterium | reverse complement strand
GGGCAAGACAGTCGTCCTCATCACGCACGATCCCGAGGTGGCCTCCTGGGCCGACCGCGTCGTCCACATCCGCGACGGGCGCCTGCTCACCGACGAGCAGGAGCGCAAGCTCGCCCACAGCGGACGTTCGGCAAGGGGGCGCACATGAGGGTGGCAGACCTTGCCCTCGAGACCTTCGAGGCGCTTGACGCAAACCGAGGCAGGAGCGCGCTTACCATCCTGGGCATCGTAATCGGCATCAGCGCGGTGATCGCGATGACGTCGCTCATCGGCGGCATCCAGGAGTCGCTCGTGAGCGAGCTCGGCCTCAACCAGGCGCGCCTCATCTACATCAACGTGTGGGGCGACCACCCGCTCACCTTCGACGACCTCGACAAGATCCAGGCCAACGTGAGCGGCTACGAGTTCGTGACGGGCACCACCATGGGAGGCGGCGAGGTCTCGAGCGCGACGAACCAGGCCAGCGCGACCATCCAGGGCGTCAAGGCAGAGTACTTCGCGGCCGCCGGCGTCAAGATGGTGCAGGGCCGCGCGTTCACCGAGGCCGAGGAAGCGTCCGGCTCGATGATGGTGGTGCTGGACCAGTCCTCGCTCAAGACGCTCTTCGGCGATCCCGAGGCGCAGGTGGTGGGGCAGACGCTGCGCATGGGCAACGACAACTACTCGATCATCGGCGTCTCCGAGGCCGACGGCATCATGTGGGGCGACTCGGTGCGCATGTACATGCCGTATCGCACCTGCGTGACGCGCGTCACCGGCTGGGACTACATCGGCGAGGTGTTGGGGTTTGCGCGCGAGGGGGAGGACATCGACGCCCTCGTCACGCGCACCGAGAACTACCTCGGCTCCTACTTCCAGATGACCCCCGAGGAGCGCGAGGAGAACATCTACGTCTACTCGATGAAGTCCATTGCCGACCAGCTGGGCGCCACGATGATGTCGTTCTCGGTGCTCATGACCGCGATCGCCTCCATCTCGCTTCTCGTGGGCGGCATCGGCATCATGAACATGATGCTCACCAACGTCACCGAGCGCATTCGCGAGATCGGCCTGCGCAAGGCCCTCGGCGCGCGTTCGTCCGACATCACCAAGCAGTTCCTGCTCGAGTCGGTGCTGCTCTGCCTGGCGGGCGGGCTCATCGGCATCATCATGGGGTACCTGGCGGCGCTCGCGCTCTCGGGCGTGGCCTCGGGCATCGCCGAGACGGGAGAGATTCATCCGGTGATATCGCCCTCGACGGTCCTGCTCGCCACGGGTATCTGCATCGCCATCGGCATCATCTTCGGCTATGGGCCGGCGCGCCGCGCAGCCAAGCTCGACCCGGTCGAGTCCCTCCACTACCAGTAAAACCTGACAAAGGGGACAGCCCCCCTTGTCATGACAAAGGGGACAGGTCTCGTGGGCGCCATGCGGATGCGCTGGGCCTCACATGAGGACACGGGCCGAGGCGCGAGCCCCGACCCGTGTGAGTCGCCTTGCTATGCGTGCTTGAGGTGCTAGTCCTTGTCTCCGGGGATGGAGGCGTAGAACTTGCAGTGGGGGAAGACCTTCTCGATGGTCTCGCCGTGGATGAAGGGAATGGATAGGAACTCGTCGAGCGTGGGGCAGAGATCGGTGCAGTCCGTGTAGTGGTTCTTGTGGTTGAGCTTGCTGGTGTCCTGTGCACGCCAAGACTCGAAGTTCACATCGGTGAGGTAGTACATCTTGGAATCGACCTTCATGTAAACCGAGTGATTGTGGTGCAGGTAGTCGACCAGGGCCTCGTAGTCTGCGAGGTCGAGGACCTCCTCTGCGCGCTTGCCCATGCCCTGTCCTTTCTCTCGTAGGGACGAACAACCTACTTGCATCTTACCTTGGGCGCCGCACATTATTCACGGCATCGCGAAGCTTTAGGCCAGCGTTTGAAAACGCCAGCAAAGCCCGGCCCGCTGATAGGCGAACGGTAGATGGGCAGCTAGAGCATGGTGAGTGATGTGAAAAAGCTATGGCGGCACGCCCTACTGCGACCCTCGACGCCCTGCCGCACGCGCCTAGCTGACGATGAGCTCGAGCAGCTCCTCGGGCGTGTGCGCGATGATCGTCGCGCCGGCTTCGACGAGAGCCGCTTCGCCCCTGAACCCCCACGTGCAGGCGATGCACTCGACGCCCGCATTCCCCGCGAAGGCGAGGTCGACCTCCGAGTCGCCCACGTAGACGACGTCCGCGGGATCTGCCCCCATCTCGCCCATCACCTGGAGCAGGGCATCGGGGGCGGGCTTGCGCGCCACGTCCTCCCGCTCGCCGCGGGAATGGCCCGCAGCCTGGGGGAACCATCGCTCTGCGAGCGTGCGCACGGCACCGTCGGGCTTGTTGGAGATGATGGCGCAGGGGATGGAGCGCGCCTCGAGGCCAGCGAGCAGCACGTCGATGCCCGGGTAGGGCGCGGTGGCGTCCTCGCAATGCGCGGCGTAGTGGGTGCGGAAGCTGGCAAGCACCTCGTCCACGAGGGCATCGGGGGAGCCATCGGGTACCGAGCGCTCGATGAGCCGGCGCGCGCCATTGCCCACGCTCGCCCTCGTCTCGTCGATGCTGCGCCCCGGGAGCCCATGTGCGGCGAGCGCGTAGCAGACCGAGGCGTGGAGGTCGGCAAGGGTGTCGAGCAGCGTGCCGTCCAAATCGAATATGACATGCGACCAGCTCATGGCGCTCCCTTCGGCTCCTTCCGGCAAGTCGTATGATGGTCTATGAGCATCGGCATGGCAAATGTGGAGGAGGGCCCGCCTCCATTCCACATGCGAGCCTGCTGATACGAACGAGGGGCGTCTCTATCACATTGGAGGGGAGATGGGGAAGGCCGAGAGAGGGAGGCCGTGGCTCACCGCGCTGCTGACGATTGCCTGCGTGGCGGCCATGGCGCTCGTGGGATACGTGGGCCTGCTCATCCGCAACGAGGGCGTGGCCGAGGAGCGCGCGCGTGCCGAGGCAGCTCGTGCGGCCGAGCGCCAAGCCGAGATCCTCCAGCTCGAGTCCGCGCCCGAGCCAAAGCCCGAACCCGTCACCATCGACGTGATGATGGTGGGCGACGTCCTCGTCCACCTGGGCGTCTACCAGTCGGGCATCCACGACGACGGCAGCCTCTCCTACGAGCACCTCTTCGCTGGCATCCAGTCCGACATCGACGCCGCCGACATCGCCATCGTCAACCAGGAGACCATGCTCGGTGGCATGGAGCTTGGCTTTTCCGGCTATCCCCAGTTCAACAGCCCCCATGAGATCGGCGCTGCCGAGGCCAACGTCGGCTTCGACGTGGTGCTCTCGGCCACGAACCACGCCATGGACAAGGGCATGGCGGGCATCTCGAGCGCGCTGGGCTTCTGGCGCGCGAACTACCCCGACATGCACGTGCTTGGCATCGCCGAGTCGAAGGAGGAGTACGACCGCGTCCACATCATCGAGAAGGACGGCTTCAAGGTGGCCGTCCTCAACTACACCTACGACACCAACGGCCTGCCGCTTCCCGAGGACAATCCCTATGCGGTGACCCTGCTCGACGAGGGGAAGATCCGCGCAGATGTCGAGGCGGCGCGCGCTCAGGGGGCCGATGCCATCGTGTGCTGTCCGCACTGGGGCACCGAGTATGAGTACGTGCCCGACGAGAGCCAGCATCGCTGGGCGGATCTCTTCCTCGAGCTGGGCGTCGACGTGGTGATCGGGTCGCATCCGCACGTGATCGAGCCCGTCGAGGTCCTCGAGCGCGAGGACGGACACCGCATGGTGGTGTTCTGGTCGCTGGGCAACTTCGTCTCCACGCAGGCCGAGGCGCCCAACATGGTGGGCGGCATGGCCAAGTGCCGCCTGGTGAAGGACGCGCAGGGCGTCCACGTGACCTCCTACGACCTGTACGCGACGGTGACGCACCGGGCACCGGGCACGTCGTTTTCGGCCTTCAAGCTCTGTGACTACAGCGAGGAGCAGGCCTCGGAGAACGGGATCCTCGCAGTGGATGGCCGCTTCTCGAGGGCGTGGTGCGTCGACTTCGCCCGCGAGGTGCTGGGAGACGCCTTCAATCCCGAGACCTGCTCGGTGGGAGGGGTGCTCGAGGCGACGGAGGCGGAGGAGCTTCCCGCCGCCGCCTGACCCGCGGCATGACAAGGGGGACAGGTCTTCTCTGCCAGGCCGGCCATGCTATCATGGATGTTCGTGCGCGGGAGTCGCCGTCTACGCCTTCCGCGCCGTCTGTATAGGCAGGCCGCCTGTCAACGGCACGGGGCGGCACAGACGAGAGGAGCCTCCATGGCTGCTGACAACTTCTCCCTCCATACCCATACCTGCGGCGAGCTCCGCCTGGAAGACATCGGCAAGACCGTCACCCTGGCCGGCTGGGTCTCGCGTCGCCGCGATCACGGCGGGCTCATCTTCATCGACCTGCGCGACCGCGAGGGCATCACCCAGGTGTCCTTCGACCCGGACGTGTCGGGCGAGGCGTTCGAGGCGGCCGAGACCGTCCGCAGCGAGTGGCCGCTCAAGATTACGGGCGTCGTGCGCGAGCGTCCCGAGGGCAACGACAAGCTCGACACCGGCGCAATCGAGGTGCTCGCGAGCGAGGTCGAGGTCCTCAACACGAGCAAGACGCCGCCCTTCCAGATCGATGACACGGTGGACACCGCCGAGGACATCCGCCTGCGCTATCGCTACCTCGACCTGCGCCGCCCCAAGATGACGGCCAACCTGCGCCTGCGCTCGGATTTCACCTTCGCCATCCGCCAGGCGCTCCACGATGCCGACTTCACCGAGGTGGAGACGCCGGCGCTCTTCAAGTCTACGCCGGAGGGCGCACGCGACTTCATCGTCCCGTCGCGCACCCAGCCGGGCAGCTTCTACGCCCTGCCGCAGAGCCCGCAGCTCCTGAAACAGCTGCTCATGGTTGGCGGTGTCGAGCGCTACTACCAGGTGGCCAAGTGCTTCCGCGACGAGGACCTGCGCGCCGACCGCCAGCCCGAGTTCACGCAGGTGGACATC
>CACZNT010000136.1 GCA_902782635.1 uncultured Coriobacteriaceae bacterium | reverse complement strand
TTCCCGCTCGAGGGCTCGGGATCTGGCACCTACACCAAGAACCTCGCCATGCAGCTCGTCGGCCTGGGCCATGAGGTCGTGGTCATACTCCCCCAGAACTCCGACCGCTTCCCCACCTACGAGGGCATCCGCCTCCACCCGGTGTACTTCACGCCGGACGACTACCCCGCCAACCTCCCCAAGGGCGCGCTCCCCTTCAACTTCCCCTGCTTCACCACGCACCCGGTGAGCACCACCTCCTTTGGCGACCTCTCGCCCGAGCAGCTCGATGCCTACGTGGCCGCCTTCAAGGCCGCCATCGAGGAGGAGGTGGCCGAGTTCAAGCCGGACGTCATCCACGGCCAGCACGTGTGGATCCTCTCGTCGCTTGCCGCGGGGCTCGGCGTGCCGCTCGTGCTCACGGCCCACGGCACCGACCTCATGGGCTGCGACAAGTGGCCGCGGCTGCACGAGTACCCCGAGCGCGCGCTCGAGGCCGCGAGCGCCGTCATCTGCATCTCCCGCGACAACGAGGAGCTCGTGCGCAGCATGTTCCCCCAGCATGCGGACAAGGTCGTCCGCATGCGCAATGGCTACAACCCGGAGATCTTCCTGCCCATGGAGCTCGACCGCGCGGGCGTGCTGAAGTCACACGGGATTGGCTACGAGGGCGAGCACATCGTGCTCTTCGCCGGCAAGCTCACGAACTTCAAGGGCGTCGACGTGCTCTTGGACGCCGCCGCGATCTTCGAGCAGGAGATCGACGACGTGCTCCTGCTCATCGCAGGCGATGGCGAGCTGCGCGACAGCCTGCATGCGCAGGCCAAGCGCCTGGGGCTCTCGAGCATCCACTTCCTCGGCAGCGTCCCCCAGGGCGAGCTCGCGCGCCTCTACAACATCGCCGACGTCGACATCGTGCCCTCGCGCCGTGAGCCCTTCGGCCTCGTCGCCGTGGAGGCCATGGCCTGCGGCACGCCCGTCGTCGCCACGGACGAGGGCGGACTTCCCGACTTCATCAACGACTCGGTGGGGGCGCTTGTCCCCGTCGACGACTCCGAGTCGCTCGCGAAGGCGATCATCTCCACGCTGGCGCGCACGCTCGACAGCCCCTCGTGGCGAGGCGACATCGCCGCCTATGCGAGCGAGAACTACTCGCAGGCCGTCATCATCTCCGAGCTCGTGAGCCTCTACGAGCGCGTGATCTGATAGCTCGCCCCAGGCCGAGCCGGCGGTGCCAGATGCGCTAAGCTGTATGGGCACGCACGGCACGGCAAGGGGTATGCGATGGAGCTGACAGAGGAGGAGCGCAGGCGCCTCGACGCGATTATCGACCCCTATCTGGAAGACGTCCGCGTGCGCGAGATGGGCGGCTACATCCAACATGGCAGCGTGACGACCCTCGACCATGTGAAATCCGTCGCCGAGCTCGCCTTCCTCATAAACGCCCGCCTGCGCATCGGCGCCGACGAGCGCGTGCTCGCGACCGGCGCGATCCTCCACGACTTCTACGGCTACGACTGGCATGGTGCCGGGTGGCGCCACAGCTATCGCCACGCCGAGCTCGCGCGCAAGAATGCCGAGCGACGATTCCACATCGACGAGGCCACGCAGGCAGTGATCCGCAGTCACATGTGGCCCATCAGCCCGCTGCGCCCACCCAGCTCGCGCGAGGCCATCATCGTCACCGTCGCCGACAAGATCGTCTCCGCGCGCGAGACGCTCTTCCGCCGGGAGGGCGCATGACGACGAGTGCCGCATTCGCCATCTTCGTCACCTACAGCATCTTCGGCTGGATTTGGGAGAGCACCTACTGCTCCTTCCAGGAGCGGCAGTGGGAGAACCGCGGCTTCCTCTACGGGCCGTGCTGCCCCATCTACGGCGTCGGCACCGTGCTCGCGATGCTCCTTTGGACCATCTGCTCACATAACGGCATCGAGGTCGCCTGGTGGCAGGTGTTCTTGGTGTGCGCCGTCGGGGCCTCGGCGCTCGAGCTCGTGACGAGCTATGCGCTCGAGCGGCTCTTCCACGCCCGCTGGTGGGACTACTCCGACTTCCCCCTCAACTTCCAGGGCAGGATCTGCGCCCCCTCGGCCATCCTCTTCGGCATAGGCGGCCTCATCGTCGTCTACGTGCTCTACGAACCGACGACCCGGGCGGCTACGGCCATCCCGCCCAATGCCCTGGAGGCCATCTCCATCGCGCTCGCCGCCATCATGGCCGCAGACACCGCCATCACCGTCTCGGCGCTCACGCGCTTCTCCCAGGCGGCCGCAGAGGTCAACGACAGCGTCAACGCCCACATGGAGCAGTTCGTGGCAAATGCCGTCGGACTCGGCGAGGCGGCTGCCACCCAGCTATCCGAGCGGCGTGACGGCACGGCCCAGGCCCTCGCGGAAGCGCGCGACGCCTTCGACCGCGAGCGCGAGCGCTTCGCCGAGACGGTTCGCGCCTCCAAGCTGGCAAACATGAGCATCGTCGTGAAAGATGCCGCGAGCCGCATCATCCGCTTCGTGAGCCCCGAGGGCGACTCGGAAGCAACGTTTGGCACCGAGCGCGAGCACCTGCTGGGCAAGGGCGAGGACGAAGCCTCCTAGCGCTGCCGGTCGACCGTACGCGAGCCGGCCTGCGCCTCGCGCGCCTCAAGCCACCTGTCGAGCTGGATCTTGAGGAAGGCCGCGCAGGGCACGGCCACGAGCATGCCCGCGATGCCGCCCAGCGCGCCGCCTGCGATGAGCGCGGCGATGACGAGCAGCGGATGGACCTCAACCGCATTCGAGAGCAGGCGCGGGTTGATGATGTTGCCATCCACGAACATCACCACGGCAATGCCGATGACGCCAAGGACGAGCTTGAGGATGTCGCCCTCGGCCAGGCATACGATCACCGTCGACGCGATGCCGACGGGAGCGCCCGTATAGGGGATGAGGTTGCCGACGCCGGTGAGCATTCCCAGGACGGCCCCGTAGGGCACGCCGAGGATGGTGAGCACGATGGCGGCGAGCGACCCCACCACGAGGGCGTCGACGAACTGCCCGCGAATGTATCCGGAGAAGACGCGGTCGGCATCGGCGATCAGGCGCGTGGCCTGCGCATCCCAGCGATGCCCGAAGAGCGCCGAGGCGATACGCTTCGCGTAGGCGGCCACGCTCAAGCCGTCGAGCAGGAAGTACACGGCGAAGATGACGGAGAAGACCGTGGTGGAGAAGGCGTCGGACACGCTCATGAAGAGCGAGGTCGCGCCGCTGCCCAGCCCCTCCGTCGAGATGCCGAGCTCGGCCAGCCAGCCGTGCACCGTCTCGACGAAGGAGTTGAAGTCGCCCTGCGCCCCCTCGACGAGGCCCATGAGTGTCTCTATGTTCACTTTGGCGAGGCTGCGCGTTATGACGAGCATCAGGACGGCGATGATGCCGCTTATCGCGAGGAAGGCGAGGATGACGGCGATGGCCACCGACGCGTTCCACATGCGCTTGCGCGCGACGCCCTGCTGGGCCTCCCCTCCGAGCGCCTCGAAGACGCCGCGCACGATGGGCTGCAGCAGGTAGCTCACAAGTCCGCCGAAGATCGCGGGGAT
Source organism: uncultured Coriobacteriaceae bacterium (assembly GCA_902782635.1). Lineage (GTDB taxonomy): Bacteria > Actinomycetota > Coriobacteriia > Coriobacteriales > Atopobiaceae > CACZNT01. Next base: position 2,108 of record CACZNT010000136.1, on the reverse strand, counting down.
GACGACGGCGCTGACGAGCTCCCACACCTTGGCGAGAAAGCCGCCCGAGTAGACGACGAGCATGCACGCCGCGAACGCAACGACAATGGTGCCGACGACATAGGCGCCTATGGTGACGTAGCGCTTATCGAGCTTTTCGAAGATTTTGAGCATGTGGGCCCCCTTTGCGCCCACCATCATAGGCCAAACGGCATGGGCGGGATGGCCTCAGAGATAATCCAGCACCTGCGCATACGCCGCGACGAGGTCGTCAACGCCCATGCGGGCATTGGCGGGGCTCGTGGAGGGCAGCGCGACGATCGCGCGACCGAGCGCGGGCTCGATGAGCTTGCGATAGAGCCGGGCCGCCGTCTGGCCAGTGGCGAATATGGACTGGATGGGGGCTGTGTCGAGGATGCGGCTGAGGTCGTTGGCGACGGGATTGCGAATGGACGAGTCGCTGGCCCCCGCGATCTCGCAGCTCTGCAGCACGTCCCAGAGCGCGATGCCATGCTCGAGGAGCATGCGGGCGCGCCCTGCGTTCGACTCGGGCAGGGCCTCCCCCAGGACGCGTGCCATCACCTGCCAGAACCTGTTGCGCGGATTGGCGTAGTAGAAGCGGTGCTCGCGCGAGAGCGGGCTGGGAAGGCTCCCCAGCATGAGGACGCGGCTGCGCTCGTCGAAGAGCGGGTCGAGCGGGTGAACCACCCGAGCGAGCTGTGCAGCGCGTCTACCCGATTGCATGTCCACCTCCCGGCAGCCAAATCCCCAATCGAAGAGTCGGCAAGGACCTTGCATGATTTTGGGGCTCGAAGGCCCGTTGGCTACGATCTGGATCCCACCCGCGCGATGGCATCGAGCGCCACCTGGAGGTCGTCCTCGGTGGTGGCCCAGCTCGTGGCAAAGCGCATTACCAGATGGTCGTCGTCGATGCGCTCCCAGAAGCCGAGGTCGAACGTGCTCTGGAACGCCTCGACCTGAGCGCTTGTGAGCAGGGCGAATACCTGGTTCGTCGAGTTTCGCATGGGCTGCTCGATGCCCGCAGCGTCAAGCGCTGCGCGGATGGCATCGGCAGCGGCCACGGCTGGCTCGCCGATGCGCTCGTAGAGCCCATCTTCGAAGAGGCAGTCGAACTGGATGCCCAGCATGCGTCCCTTGGCGACCATGGCCCCCTGCTGCTTGGTGATGGTGAAGAAGCGCGGACAGAGCTTGGGATCGCCCATCACCACGGCCTCGCCGAAGAGCGCGCCGCACTTGGTCCCGCCGATGTAGAAGGCGTCGGTCAGGCGCGCGAGGTCGCGCATGGTGACGTCGTTCTCCGGGCTCGCAAGCGCGTAGGCCAGGCGCGCGCCGTCGACGTAGAGCAGCATGCCGGATGCCTTGCACACATCGGAGATGGCCGTGAGCTCGGAAAGCGAATAGAGGGTCCCGAACTCCGTGGGCTGCGAGAGGTACACCATGCCCGGCTCGACCACGTGGTCGTGGTTGTCGTCGGCCTCCCAGGCCTTGCGCAGCGCCAGGATGGCCTCGGCCGAGATCTTGCCGTCCTCCTGGGGAATACAGAGGACCTTATGGCCGCCCACCTCGATGGCGCCGGCCTCATGGGTGGCGATGTGCCCGGAGTCGGCGGAGACGACGCCCTTCCAGGAGTCGAGCACAGCACCTATCACCGTGGCGTTTGCCTGGGTGCCGCCCACGAGGAAGTGGACGGCCGCATCCGGCGCGTCACAGGCGATGCGAATCTTCTCGCGGGCCGCATCGCAAACCGGGTCGAGCCCGTAGCCGGGCGTGTAGTCGAAGTTTGTCGCCACGAGACGATCGAGTATCGACTGGTGGGCGCCCTGGGTGTAGTCGCTCGAGAACGAGCGGCGCTTCTGCTCGGTCATGGATCCGCCTCTCCGTATGGGGACTCCATCATATGCTGCAGGCGCAGGGCACGAGCAGAGATGCCCGTCGCGTACATGAGAACGAAACGACGACGGGCTCAGATGTTGCCCGTGAGCACCTGCTCGAGCTGCGTGCGGGCGACATCGGCCAGGCGGCGCACCTGGGCTGCGGGCGTGGCGGGAACGTCGCGCATCCTCCATGCAGGGTGATAGCGCGTCACGTGCAGCACGATGGCGGGATCG
>CACZNT010000135.1 GCA_902782635.1 uncultured Coriobacteriaceae bacterium | reverse complement strand
GACAAGCTACCTGTCCCCTTGTCTCAGGGAGGGGGGCGGGGCAACTCGTCCGGTTAGTCGGAGAGGTCGATCCCGTTGGCCCAGCCCCACCTCGGCTGCTGCGAATCGCCGAACCAGGCGAGCCAGGAGCCGAGCGAGGAGGTGCGGATGCCGTAGGTGCCGCTGTCGCAGATGAGGCCATCCCCGATGTAGATGCAGATATGGCCCCAGATCTTGCCGTTCTCGGTGCGCGAGTGCGACTCCACGGCGATTATCATGCCTGGCTCGAGCTCGGACAGCTCGCTCGAGTGGCACCAGGCCCGCGCGAGGTCGCAGGCGTCTCCCGGGACGGAGGGCTCGCCCGCGTTCGCGAAGACGTTCGACACCCAGAGCGCGCAGAGCGCCTTGCCGGGCCAGGGAGTCGACTTGCACGCATCGAGGACCGCCTGCTGGCGCGAGCTGAGCGCTGCGAGGCGCGCCGCATCCCCCTCAGGTATCACCTCGCCAAAAGTGACGAGCGAGCCATCGTCGTCAAAGGCCTGGTAGACGCCATCAATCTCGATCCACTCATGGCTTGCGAGCGTGCCGTCGTCATTGAGCCACCAGCGCTTTCCGCTCCCGTCGTCGATGAGGCCGGTGCGCGAGGCGCCCTCCGAGTCGAGGTAGTACGTGCGCCCATCCTGCTCGAGCCAGCCGGTCGCCATCGCGCCGTCCTCGCCCAGCCAGTAGCGCTTTCCGTCCAGCTCGAGCCAGGCATTCGCGAGAAGCGCGCCGCGCGTGGCGCGCGTGCCGTCGTCGAGCCAGTAGCGCTTGCCGTCCAGCTCGAGCCAGCCCGTGCGTGCCTGGCCCGTAGCGCCGTCGATGTAGAGGCGCACACCCTCCTCGTCGAGCCAGCCCGCATAGAGCCGATGCGTGGAGGGGTCGTAATAGCGGAGCTCGCCGTCGTCCCCGCGCACCCAGCCGGAGAGGCTCGGATCCACCGTGGGCTCGGTCACGATGACGCGAGGCTCGGCCTCGCGCACAGAGGCGGACGACTGGCCGGAGCAGGCGCAGGCCAGGCAGGCGGCGAGCACGAGCAGGGCAAGCCGCAGGTGTCCCCTGCGGTTGCGACGCTCTCCCCTAGCAGACCGTGCCATTGCCCTGCGAGCCCTTCGCGAGAAGCCGATACGTCTGCCCATTCTAGGACATGGGAGTATCGGCCGGCCACGTCAAATGGGGCGCAAGGCCTGCTCAGGCCCTTGCGCGTGATCGGATGGCACCCTCGCCCAAATCCCGCGCGCAGTCGGATGTGAATTTAAACATCTCTATCAAAATGTCCTAATTTGCACTCAAATGATGTGAGGGTAAAAGTCACTCTTGCATGGGAGCGCCCGTGAGCGTCATCGGCGACAACATACGCGCTTTGAGGAAGCGCGAGGGGCTCACGCAAGAGCAGTTCGCCGCCGCCTGCGGCTTCACCCGCGAGACCGTCAACAAATGGGAGACCGGAGCCATCGGCGAGGTGCGGGCGTCCAACGTCGAGACCATACGCAACGTCTTCCACCTGTCCTTCGACGACCTGCGCTCGAGAAGTCATGGCCTCGCGGCGCAAATAGCCGGCGCGGTGTTCCACCCCGCAGACGCGACGATTCCCCTCGTCACAGCCAAGCGCGAAGCGGTAGACGTCGTAGAGGTGACGCATTCGCTGGCCGCCGAGCATCCCGGCGCGTTTGCCGTGGATGTCTCAGACGACATGATGAGCCACGTCCTGCCAACAGGATCGCTGGCCATCGTCGACCCCGACCTCGAGGGAAAGCCCGGCGACATCGTGCTCGCCGACGACCCTGCCGGAGGCCCGTCGCCCATACTGCGCCGCCTCACCGAGACAGACGACGGACTCTGCCTGGTATCGGACAGCTACCGACGTCACGAAGAGCACTTCATCCGCAATATCAGGGGCTTCAAGATCCACGGCACGCTCATCTGGTACCAGCCCAAGAGGAGCCTGGGCAGCGAGCGTTGGGAAAGGCGCTGAGCGACAAGTTTTCTGCACGACGATCATCGCGCTTGGCTTATCCTAGACATCGGTATGCTCGCGAGGACCGAGGTGATTCCATGTCACGACCGCTCATTGGCCTCTGCATGAGGCAGGAT
>CACZNT010000134.1 GCA_902782635.1 uncultured Coriobacteriaceae bacterium | reverse complement strand
CACACGACGACGCGGGGCCTGGGGCTCCAGGGATAGCGACGCTCTCGCGCCTTCTCGATGAAGTAGCGGAGCATCACCTCGGTGACGTCGAAATCGGCGATGACGCCGTCCTTGAGCGGGCGCTCGGCGACGATGGAGCCGGGCGTGCGGCCAATCATGCGCTTGGCGTCGGCGCCCACGGCGAGCACGCGCTCCTCGTTCTTGTCGATGGCGACGACGGAGGGCTCGTTGAGGACGATGCCCTGGCCGCGCACCGACACGAGGGTGTTTGCGGTACCCAAGTCGATGGCGAGGTCGCCACCGTACTCGCTGAAGAATGCGTCAAAGATCGACATGTCTCACGTCCCCGCTAGTGCTCTACTCGCCGGAATCGGCAGAATCGGAAGAGGACGCCTCGGCGGCTGCCGAGCCGCCTGCGGCATTGCCGGCCTGCTCAGAGGTGACGTTCTCCTCGGTCACGGCATCGGCGGACGCGTCGGTGGCCGTATCCGCGGAGGTCTCGGACTGGGAGTTCTGCGCATCGACGGTGCCGCTGTCGACGCTCACGCCGGAATCGCCCTCGGACTGGAAGATGAGGTCGACGTCGGCGACCTTCCAGCCAATGCCGTCGCGGACGAGCTCGATGCGATACGACTGCTGTCCACCCTGCGGGAGCGTGGCCGTGCAGCGGACCTGCGAGCTCGTCATCGAGCGGTCGACGCCGTCGATGCGGACGGTGGACTGGCTGGGGATAAGGGTCTCGATCTGCGCCTTGGCATCGTCGGCTAGGCTGGGGGCGAGGTAGTCGCCCACCTGGCGACCTGCGGCCTCAGCCTCGAAGAGGCCGGTGACGGCCGCCTCCTGCGTGGGCCAGCCAAAGCCGCGGAAGTACGCGAAGCCGGCAGCTGCCGCGAGCAGCAGCGCGAGCAGGAAGAGCACCAGGAAGGCGCGCAGGCAGCCGCCCTTGCGCTTCTTGCGCATCGAGCGGTTGTCCATCTCCATGATCTCGGCCTCGGTGACCTCGAAGAATCCCGTGTCCTCGGGGCTCGGCATCATCTCGCCGGACTTGCCGAGGGGATCGAGCGGATCGTAGGCGCCGGAGCTGCCGTAGCCAGCCGCCGCGAGGAAGGCATCAGTCTCGGAGACGCCGCCGCCCGTGATGGCAGCAACGGCCTTCTTGGCGGCCTCGAGGGAGGTGCGCTCCTCGGCCGTGAGCTCGTAGCTGCCGTCGGCCGTGGCGTGGGCGTAGGCGTCGATGGCCTCGCTCATGCGGTTTGCCGCGACATAGGCACTGCCCAGCGAGGCGAAGATCTTGTTCTGGCTCTCAAGGGGCGTGGAGAAGTCGAGCGCCGTGCGGAATGCCTCGACGGCGTCGACGGGACGGCCGAGCTTCATGAAGCAATCGCCCAGCTTGATGAGGGCGCTCGAGGGATCGGGATTCGCCTCGTCGATGGCCGCATGGCGGAATGCGATGCCGGCCTCGCGGACGTTGCCGCGCTTGAGGTAGGCGTTGCCGAGCGACATGAAGACCTTGTAGGGCGTGGCATACTCCGGGTCGCGCGTGGCGCGCTGGAGGATGTCGATGGCCCCATCGAGGTCGCCTGCGGCCAGAAGCGCCCTGCCCTGGTTGCAGCAGAGGGCGCCCACCTTGCCGTAGGTGACGTCTTCGAGCGCCGCGGCATAGGCCTCGGCGGCGTCGGAATAGAGGCCGAGCTTCATGAGCGCGTTGCCGCGAAGGTGGTCGACGGCGCCCGAGACGGTGCCCGCCTCCTTGGCAGTCGAGAGCGCGGAGACGGTCCTCGCCCAATCGCCCTGCTGATACGCTGCGCGCGCTGCCTCATATGCCTGCTGGTCCACGTTTGCTCCTCACGTAGTGCTGTAGCGTTGCTCGTCGTGCTATGCGTGCTCGATGCGGATGGAATTGATGACGTCGCCGGCGCGGAGCTCGGGAATGACCTCCTGGCCCTCGATCGTGTTGCCGAAGACGGTGTAGCCGCTGTCGAGGCCGTGCTGGGGGCCCAGGCAGAGGTAGAACTGCGAACCGGCCGAATCGGGGTCGTTCGAGCGCGCCATGGCGAGCGCGCAATCGACGTGGCTGTTGCGCGGGTTGCTGTCGTACTCGTGCACGATGCGATAGCCCGGGCCGCCCGTACCGGGAAGGCCGGAGGGGCCGGGCATGCCGGAGGCAACCTCCTCGGGCGTCATGTCGCGCGTGTTGGGGCAGCCGCCCTGGATGACGAAGCCGGGGACATAGCGATGGAACTTGAGCTCATCGTAGAAGCCCGACTCGGCGAGCTCGCAGAAGTTCGCCACGTGAACGGGGGCGCCAGCGCCGTCAAGCTTGACGCGGATGACACCCTTGCCGGTGTCGATGACGGCGATCTCGTCGCCGACGATCTCGTACTTTGGGCTATACAGCGGGTCTGCGAAGAATCCCACGCGCTCCTCCTCGGTTTGGGTCCCCAGGGACCTTTGGTGACAATCCAACTAATTCTAGCAGGACGCACGCGCGTTCACAGATATGTCATGGGGATTTTGGGCAGCGGAGCCTAGCGCTTGACGGGACGCCAGCTCTCGTAGTTCTTGTCGAAGAGCGCCTTGTACGCATCGACGCCCGAGGGGTTCTGGGAGTTGCGGACGGGGCTCTTGATGTAGGCGCTGTCCTCGTTGGGGCTCTGCGACTCCGCGGCGCGCTTCCAGCCCTCGGTGAGCGCGTCGGAGCGATTGCGCAGGTAGTTCGCGAGTGTGAGCATGTTCTCGAGGTCTGAGGCGTAGGTGCCCGAGGTCACGTCGACCTCGTCGAGCTCGCTGATGAAGTTCGAGATGTCGAGGCCGAGCTGCGTGGCCGCAGCGTAGGCGTCGGCGCGCTCCTGCTGCTCCATCTGGATGGCGCTCGTCTCGAAGAGGTCGTTGCTCTGGTCGAGCGAGGCTGCGAAATCGGCGAGCTTCGCGTAGGCCTCGACGAGCTCGGCGTAGGTGGCGTCATCCCCGGAGACGATCTCCTGCGGCGCGTCGGGATCGCTGTCCTGGCCCACGAGCGACTCGATCTGTTCGGTCGAGCCCGCCTGGGACATGTCGACGCCCTCGCGCGGAGGCGCCTGGAAGGCGTTCGGATCCCAGGGATGTGTGATGAGCAGGGTGATGCCGCCCACCATCGCAAGGGCCGCGAGCATGGCCACCAGGGTTGTGCGCGCCGCGGGCATGCGCTCCGCCTTGCGCGTCACCGACTCCGACTCCAGAGGCAGGGCGCTTCGGATGCGCGCCATCGCATTGGTCTGCTCGGAGGACGACTCGACATCCTCCGGCTCGTCGATGTCGTCGAGCTCGGGCGGGTCCACCATGGAGCGGCGCGGCTTGGGGGCATGCTTTGCCGCCACGGGCATGCCGCAGGCCGGGCAGTGCAGCTCGCCCGGCGGCACCAGGGCTCCGCAGCTTCCGCAGTATGCGCCCGTCACCTCGAAGTTCGTCTCGACCATCTCGAGGTTTACGCGGCAGGCGGGGCAGACCACCGAGCCGTCGGGTATGTGGGATGCGCAACGCGGGCAGATCATGTCGGCATGTCCTCAGCTCGTGACTTCCGGCCTATTGTAGACGAGAGAGCACGAAGGGCAGGATTCCTCCATGAGACATGTAGGCGCCCTCGGTCTTGGTGTCTATCCTCACGGTGCACGCAAAGCTCTTCGTGCTGCCATCGGGGGCCGTCGCCCTCACCTGGACCACGCCCGGCTCGGGAAGCCCCTGGCCCACGGATATGCCATCGATGTCGAAGCGCTCCTCACCCGTGAGGCCCAGGCTCTCGACGCTCTCGCCCTCAGCGAACTCCAGCGGAAGTATTCCCATGCCGATGAGGTTCGAGCGGTGGATGCGCTCGAAGCTCTCCGCAATCACGGCGCGCACGCCCTGCAGGAGCGGCCCCTTCGCAGCCCAATCTCGGCTCGAGCCGGAGCCGTACATCTTGCCGGCGAGCACCACCAGGGCATCACCTGCCTCCATGTGCTCTGCGGCGGCATCCCAGATTGGCACGACCTCGCCCGAAAGGGACGTCGTGTAGCCGCCTACCTTGCCCTTGGCCATCTTGTTCTCGAGCCTGATGTTGGCAAAGGTGCCGCGCTGCATCACCTCGTGATTTCCGCGCCTGGCGCCATAGGAGTTGAAGTCGGCCTCGGCCACTCCCCTCTCCTCGAGGTAGAGCGCCGCAGGCGAGCCCGAGGCGATCTTTCCCGCGGGCGAGATGTGGTCGGTGGTGACGAAGTCGCCCAGGACGGCAAGGGCGTGGGCATCCTCGATGCGGAGCACGTCGGCCCTCGTGGCGATCTCGAAGTACGGCGGGTTGCGCACGTAGGTCGAGCTCTCGTCCCAGTCGAACGTCTCGCTTGGGTGCACCTCGATGCCATCCCATGCCGCGCTCGCCCCCTCGTCATCGAGGTAGAGCTCGCGTGCGAGGCAGCGCGTGAGGACGTCGTCGATCTCGGCCTGCGAGGGAAGGATGTCGGCGAGCATCACCGGCTTGCCGTCTGCGTAGCCCACGGGCTCGCGCTCGAGGTCGATGTCGACGGTGCCGCACAGCGCATAGGCCACGACGAGCGCAGGCTGGGCGAGGAAGTTCTGCGCGACATCCGGGCTGATGCGTCCGTCGAAGTTGCGGTTTCCTGAGAGGACGCTCGCGAGCTCGAGCTCGCCCGTCACCGCCTTAAGGCCGTCGAGGATCTCGCCTGAGTTCCCGATGCAGCTCATGCAGCCCCAGCCGCAGGTCCAGAAGCCGAGCTCGGCCAGGGGCCTCTCGAGGCCGGCGTTGCGCAGCAGCTTGGACGTGGCGTGGCTTCCGGGCGCGAGAACGGTCTTCACCCAGGGAGCAGGCGCAAGGCCGCGCTCGCGGGCATGAAGCGCCGTGAGGCCGGCGGCCACCATCATCGCGGGGTCGGTTGCCGTGGTGCAGCTCGTGATGGCGGCGATGGCGACGGCGCCATGCGTGACATTGGCCTCGACGCCATTGCAGGTAATCGTCCTGGTCTCCCCCACCGTCTTGCCGTGGGCGGCGAGGTTCTCGCGGAAGCGCTCGGCAAGGCCCGCGATCTCCACCCTGGCGTGCGGTCGCGAGGGGCCGGCGAGGCAGGGTCCGACGCTCGAGAGGTCGAGCTCGATGACGCGCGCGAAGCTGGCGTCCCTGCCCTGCCCGAAGGTTCCCTGCATCTTGTGGAACTCGCGCACGAACGCGACCTCCGCGGCATCGCGGCCCGTGAGCTCGAGGTAGTCGCACACCGCATCGTCGACGCCGAAGAGCACGCAGGTGGCACCATACTCGGGGCACATGTTCGCGATGCAGGCGCGCTGCGTCGCGCTCAAAGACGAAACGCCCGGCCCGTATGCCTCGACGAACGAGCCGACGACGCCCTCCGCGCGCAGCATCTCGCATACGGTGAGGGCAACGTCCATGCCGCTCACGCCATCGCGCAGGGAGCCCGTCATGCGCAGGCCCACCACGGGCGGGACGAGCATGGTAATGGGCTGGCCCAAGGCCGCGGCCTCGGCCTCGATGCCGCCCACGCCCCAGCCGAGCACGCCGATGCCGTTCACGGTGGTGGTATGGGAGTCCGTGCCCACGACGGTGTCGAAGCAGGCGTGCTCGACATCGCCCTCGGCAAGCGCGTCGATCCCTGCGACGGATGCGATGCGCTCGACGTTGAGCTGGTGGCATATGCCCTGGCCCGGGGGGACGATCTCGACGTTGTCGAACGACTGGCTCGCCCACTTGAGGAAGGCAAAGCGCTCGGCGTTGCGCGCGGCCTCGATGGCGTGGTTCTCCTCCGCGGCCGAGGCGCAGCCGTGAACGTCGGCCATCACAGAGTGGTCGATCACGAGCGTACAGGGAATGAGCGGGTTGATGCGGGATACGTCGCCGCCCGCCGCCTTGGTGGCATCGCGCATGGAGGCGAAGTCGACGAAGACGGGGACGCCCGTGAAGTCCTGGAAGAGGACGCGCGAGGGCATGAACTCGATCTCGTCCTCAGATGCGGCGCGTCCGCCGGCCTCCATGATGATGCGCGCCCCGCGCACGGCATCCTCGTCGTCCTGCGCGCGGCGGATGACGTTTTCCAGGAGGATGACGAGGGAGGTGGGCAGATTCGCTGCTCCCGGGATGGATGACACGTCGGTGACGAGACGCGTTATGGGTCCGACGCTCAGCTCGCGCGGAACGCGCGCCTCGAGTACGGCGCGCTCGAAATCGTCCATGGCCATGGCCTAGTCCTCCCTGCCTTCGCGAAGGGCAACATTACCCGCCTTCGCCATGAGCTCGCGGCGCTCGGCACCGCCGACGCTCACGGCGAAGAGGATCTCGAACAGGATAACGCCTGCCGCAACGATGATTGCCAGCATCCCCCACTGCGCAGGCGCAAGGGCGCTCACCTGGAAGAAGGGCGCCAGGAGCGTCGAGCAGGCGACGACGAAGATGGCGACGAAGGCGAGCAGGCCCGCGCGCAGGGGCGTGAGCGGCTGCGAGATGCGCTCGATGAGCGCGAAGCCCACGCATGCGGTGGCAAGCATGGCGATGGTCGACGTCTGCGCCTCGTCGAGGATTCCCTGCTCGCGCAGGACGATCGCGGCGAGGATGCAGGCGGAGATGGCGATTGACGCGGGGATGGAGCGCCTGAGGACGTTCTCGAGGAAGCGGCCGCGCACCCGCTCGCGATTGGGCTCGAGCGCGAGCACGAACGAGGGGATGCCGATGATGGCGCCCGAGAGCATCGACATCTGAACGGGCAGGAAGGGATACGGGGGAAGCACGATGCATATGGCTGCGACGATGGCCGCGTAGACGGTCTTCACGAGGAAGAGCGACGCCGAGCGCTGGAGGTTGTTTATGGAGCGACGGCCCTCGGCCACGACGGCGGGCATGTGGGCGAAGTCGTTGTCCACCAGCACGATCTCGGCCACGTTGCGGGCGGCGTCGGAGCCGCTTGCCATGGCAACCGAGCAATCCGCCTCCTTGAGCGCGAGGACGTCGTTCACGCCGTCGCCCGTCATGGCGACGGTGTGGCCCGCCGCCTTGAGGTGGGTGACGAGCGTGCGCTTCTGCTGCGGGGTGACGCGCCCGAACACGTGGCAGCTTCGCGCGGCATCCATGAGCGCCTCGTCATCGGCGAGCTGGGAGGCATCGACGTACGACTTCGCGCCGGGGATGCCCACCTCCGAGGCTATCGCCGAGACCGTGGCGGGGTCGTCGCCCGAGATGACGTTGAGGATGACGCCCTGCTCGCGGAAGAAGGACACCGTCTGGGCCGCCGTCGAGCGGATCTCGTCGCGCAGGGCCACCACGCCCATGAGCTCGGGCTCGCCCAGGGGAACTCCCTCGTCGTCGAAGCCGTCGCAGGCGCACACCACGAGCTTGCGCGAGCGCGAGCCAAACTGGGCCATCAGCGGCTCGGCCGCAGAGGAGCGCTCGTGCAGCACGAACTGCGCAGCTCCGAGCACGAGCGAGCGACCATCCTCCGTGACGCAGCCCGAGAGCTTGCGCTCCGAGGAAAAGGGCACGCTGCGCGCGCACGCGCCGGCGGCGATGCCGTTATCGGCGGCATAGGCCAGGAGCGCCTTGCCCGTGTCGTTCGAATCGTCTGCCTGGGAGGCGGCTATCGTCGCAATGGCCTGTGCGACCTCGTCGTCATCGTGGCCCGCGGCTGGCGCTATGCCCTCCACCTCCATCGAGCCCGTGGTGATGGTGCCCGTCTTGTCGAGGCAGAGCACGTCGACGCGCGCGAGCGTCTCCACGCAGTAGAGCTGCTGGACGAGCACGCTCTGCCGCGCAAGGCGCGTCGTGGCAATGGCCAAGACGGTGGACGTGAGCAGCACGAGGCCCTGGGGGATCATGCCCACCATGGCCGCGACGCTCGTGAGGATGGACTCCTGCTGGGACACGCCCGAGGCCACGGAGCGCAGGTAGAGACCCGCGCCCAGCGGCACGAGCGCCACCGAGGAGATGCGGATGATCATGCGGAGCGTGTCGAGAATCTCGGAGCGAACGGCCTTGACGTACTTCGCCTCGGCGTTGATGCGCGCGGCATAGCCTTCCGCCCCCACCGTCTCGACGCGTGCTACGAGCGCGCCCGTCGCCACGAAGCTGCCGCTCATGATGTGGTCGCCCGGGCCCTTGCGCACGGTGCGCGACTCGCCCGTAAGCAGGCTCTCGTCCATCTGAACGTCGCCAGACACGATGACCGCGTCGGCAGGCACCTGGTCGCCATGCGCGAGGCGCACGAGGTCGTCGAGGACGATCTCGTCCACCGGCACGTTCACGTCCTCGCCATCGCGTATCACGCAGGAATCGCGCGCCGCCACGATGGAGAGCTTGTCGATGGTGAGCTTCGAGCGGATCTCCTGGAAGATGCCGATGGCGAGGTTCGCGAACACCACCAGGAGAAACATCAGGTTCCGATACTGCCCCGTCGAGATTACGAGCACGGCGAGCAGCGCGTTGACGACATTGAAGAGCGTGAGCAGATTCGACGCGACGATCTGCGGTATCGACTTGGTGCGGACGTCGGTATTGACGTTAACCTGGCCGGCGGCGACGCGCTGGGCCACCTCCTCGGAGGTAAGCCCGCGAAGCTCGATGTCTTTCGCCTGGTCTGGGATGGTCGCTCCTCACGTCAATTGCCAACCCATGATTCTACACGTGACGGTTGGGGACAGCCCCCTTCTGTAACAAAATGTGACAGTTGGGGGCTGTCCCCAACTGTCACATTCGGCGCTGCAGCTGGTGCCCTCTGCCGGGCTCGAACCGGCGACCTTTCGCTCCGGAGGCGAACGCTCTGATCCGCTGAGCTAAGAGGGCGTGAACTAGAAGTATAGCCGAGCGTAAGCTCCCTGTTATACCTAAACATTTGATTACAAGAACAAGCCGCGGATACCGCCGCACCATGCCCTTGGTAACATCGCAAACTACGAGCAAGAATCACTCATGCAGCACCGAAAGGCAAGGTGGCACCATGATCGCGATAGTCCGACCCAACGCGACCGAGGACCAGCTCGACCACTTCATATCCTGGATCGAACAGAAGGGCCTCACGGCACACGTCTCCAAGGGTGAGGACTCCACGATCGTCGGCCTCATCGGCGACACGTCGCGCGTCGATCCCTTCCTCATCGAGTCGATGGACATCATCGAGCGCGTCCAGCGCGTGTCCGAGCCCTTCAAGCAGGCCAATCGCAAGTTCCATCCCGAGGACACCGTTGTGGACTGCGGACATGGCGTCAAGGTGGGCGGAGGCCATTTCGCCGTCATCGCCGGACCCTGCTCGGTGGAGGGCGAGAACCTCATGGCGATAGGCAGGCGCGTCAAGGCCGCCGGGGCCACCATGCTGAGGGGCGGCGCGTACAAGCCGCGCACGAGCCCCTATGCCTACCAGGGCATGGGCGAGGAAGGCCTCGACCTGCTCTGCGAGGCCCGCGAAGAGCTCGACATGCCCATCGTCACCGAGATCATGGACCCGCGCGACATCGACCTCTTCCTCGACCGCAAGATCGACGTCATGCAGATCGGCGCCCGCAACTCCCAGAACTTCACGCTCCTGCGCGAGGTGGGAAAGACGCAGGTGCCCATCCTCCTCAAGCGCGGCATCTCCGGCACCGTCGACGAGCTGCTCATGGCAGCCGAGTACATCATGAGCGAGGGCAACCCCAACGTCATGCTCTGCGAGCGCGGCATCCGCTCCTACGAGACGCGCACGCGCAACACCTTCGACGTCTCCGCGATCGCCGTGCTGCACCACCTCACGCACCTTCCCGTCATCGCCGACCCCAGCCATGCGGCGGGCTACACGCGCTACGTGCCGCAGATGGCGATGGCAGGCACCGCCGCAGGGGCCGACGGCCTCGAGATCGAGGTGCACAACGCCCCGGCCGAGGCTTGGTCGGACGGCGCCCAGGCGCTCACGCCCGACATTTTCGACGAGGCCATGGAGAAGATCATGGGCATTCGCTCGATCGTGGCACCAGAGGTGGCATGACGATGACGCCGCGGCGTGTGGGGATAGTGGGGCTCGGCCTCATCGGCGGCTCGTTCGCGAAGGCGTACAAGGCTGCAGGCTGGGAGGTCCTGGCCTGGAACAGGACGTCCTCGACGCTCGAGCTCGCACTCGTCGAGGCGGCTTCCGGCTGCCTGGACGACGAGTCGATCCCCAGCTGCGAGCTCATCGTCCTCACGCTCTACCCCGAGGCAAGCGTGTCGTGGTTCGAGACGCATGCCCCGCTCATCTCCCCAGAGACCATCGTCATCGACGCATCCGGCGTCAAGGCGAGCGTCTGCGAGAAATGCTTCGAGATCGCCGAGCGCCACGGCATCCGCTTCGTCGGCGCCCACCCCATGGCCGGAACGGAGCACTCCGGATTCGCCTGGTCGCGCGCCGACCTCTTCGAGGGCGCGCCGATGGTGCTCTGCCCGCCGCCCATGGACCCGGTGGACCAGCTCGAGCTCCTCGACGCCCTCAAGCGTCTGCTCGAACCTTGCGGATTTGCAAAGTACTCGGTGACGTCGCCCGAGCGCCACGATGAGCTCATCGCCTACACGTCCCAGCTCGCCCACGTCGTCTCGAACGCCTACGTGAAGAGCCCCACGGCGCAGTCGCACGACGGCTTCTCCGCCGGCAGCTACCGCGACCTCACGCGTGTGGCCCGCCTCAACGCGGACATGTGGGCCGAGCTCTTCATGCTCAATCGCGAGAACCTCTCATTCGAGCTCGGGCATCTCATCGACGAGCTCGGCAAGTACAAGGACGCCCTCGACGAGGGCGATGCGGAGGCCCTTCACGCCCTGCTCGTGGAGGGAGACAGGCTCAAGCGAGAGGCGGATCCCCAATGAGTGCTGCCGCACACGACATCACGGTGAGCTGCACGGACAAGTCCTACGACGTGCTCGTGGGACGTGGCCTCATTGACGAGGTCGGCGAGCTCGCGTCGCGAGCCATCCAGCCCAGCGCGGCCTGCATCGTCGCGGACTCCAACGTGGCCGCGCTCTACGGCGCGCGCGTGGAGAAGTCGCTCAAGGCCGCAGGCATACCTGCCAGCATCATCTCGTTTCCCGAGGGCGAGCGCTCGAAGAACAGCCTCGTGCTCTTCGACATCCTCGAGCGCATCGCGGCGACGGGCCTCACGCGCTCCGGATGCGTCATCGCCCTCGGTGGCGGCGTCACCGGCGACATGGCAGGCCTCGCGGCCGCGCTCTACATGCGCGGGGTGCCCGTCGTGCAGGTGCCGACGACGCTGCTCTCCATGGTCGACTCCTCGGTTGGCGGCAAGACGGCCATCGACCTCGAGGCCGGGAAGAACCTGGCCGGCGCCTTCTGGCAGCCCTCGCTCGTCGTGGCCGACCCCGATGTGCTTGTGACGATCGCGCCCTCGCTCCTGCGAGACAGCTGCGGCGAGATCGTCAAGCACGCTGCCATCGCAGACAGGACCATGCTTGACGACATCACCGAGAGTCCCCTCATCGACACCCACCTCGACCTCGACCGCATCTGCGACATCGTGGCCCGAAACATCGATATCAAGCGGGCTGTGGTCGAGCAGGACGAACGCGAGAGCGGCCTTCGCCAGACGCTCAACTTCGGCCACACGATCGGCCATGCCATAGAGGCGTCCTCGAATTACCGGCTCGGCCACGGCACCTGCGTCGGGATGGGAATGATGGCCATCTCGAGGGCGTCCGAGGCCCTCAGCTGGAGCGAGCCGGGCGTGTGCGACGCCATCGGGGCCGCGCTCGACTCATGCGGGCTCCCGACGACGGCCAGCGCCGATGCCGACACCATCCTCAGCTTCGCGCTCCACGACAAGAAACGCACCTCGGAGGGCGTGAACCTCGCGATCGTCGACAAGCTCGGGCACGCCGTGTGCCGGCATGTGGGCTCGGGAGAGTTCGAGCGCATCGTCAAGATGGCGCTTCGCGAGGACTGAGCTAGATGGACGTCCGCATCAAGCCGGGCCTGCTTTCCGGAGAGGTCGCGGCCATCCCGTCGAAATCCGTCTTCCACCGTGCCGCCTTCCTCGCGGCCATGGGAGATGCCCCCTGCAAGATCTACTGTGGCGAACCCTCCGAGGACATGCAGGCCACGCTGCGCGTCGTGCGCGCCCTCGGCTCCGACGTCGCCTTCGAGGGCAGCTGGGTGACGATTGGCCCGGCAAGGCCCGATGCCGCCCAGGCCGAGCTCAGCTGCGGGGAATCCGGCACGACGCTGCGCTTCGCCCTTGCGGTCGCGGCAGCGCTTGGCCGCCGCGTGAAGCTCACGTGCGAGGGGCGCCTTCCCGAGCGTCCTCTCGGCGCGCTGCGCGATGCGCTCGTCGAAGGCGGTGCCACGCTCTCTGCTGAGGGCACGTGGCCGCTCGCACTCTCCGGCTCCTACGCCGGTGGCGAGCATCAGCTCCCCGGCAACGTGTCGTCCCAGTTCGTGAGCGCGCTCCTGCTCGCGGCGGCCAACGGCGCGGGCACAACGCTCCATGTCGCGAAACCGGTCGAGTCGCTCCCCTACATCACGCTCACCTGCGAGGCTCTCGCGACCTTTGGCGTCAATGTGGGGATTGATGAGGATGATGACGAGCTGCGCTACGTCGTGGCCCCAGGCTCGTGCCTGCGCTCCCCCGCAAGCTTCGCGGTGGAGGGCGATTGGTCGAGCGCCTCCATCTGGCTCGGGGCCGCTGCCCTGGGGTCGAATCTGCACGTCGCAGGTCTCAGTACCGATACCGTGCAGGCAGATGCCGCCATGCTCGACATGATTTGCGCCCTGGGGGGATCTGCCAGCTATGGGGACGGCCTCGCGAGCGCGTCTGGCCCCCTGACGGGAGGCGTCGTCGACATCTCCTCATGCCCGGATCTCGCGCCCACGCTCGCGGCCATCGCGTCATTCGCGCAGGGCGAGACGCGCATCACCGGCGCGGGACGGCTCAGGCTGAAGGAGTCGGACCGCCTTGCAGCCTGCGCCAACGTCATCTGCTCCCTGGGGGGCACGGCGGAGGTGGCAGGTGACGAGCTCCTCGTCGAGGGCTCCCGCTCCATCTCGGGCGGCAGCTGCAGCTCGCATGGCGACCATCGCATCGCCATGATGGCGGCCCTCATGGCAACGCGGGCAACCGGAGACGTCATCGTGCGCGGCGCGGAGTGCGTCGCCAAGTCGTATCCTGGGTTCTGGCACGACTACTCCCAGCTGGGAGGCCATATCGAGGAGATGGGCAGCTGACATGGGCTCGAGCTTCGGCACATCGCTCAAGGTGAGCGTATTCGGACAATCGCACGCGCCTGCGATCGGCTGCGTTGTGGAGGGGCTTCCCGCTGGCTTCAAGGTCGACCTCG
The DNA here is from genome assembly GCA_902782635.1 of uncultured Coriobacteriaceae bacterium. GTDB lineage: Bacteria > Actinomycetota > Coriobacteriia > Coriobacteriales > Atopobiaceae > CACZNT01. Next base: position 6,472 of record CACZNT010000134.1, on the reverse strand, counting down.
ACGCGCTCGCGAGGCTCATGGCACGGCGCGCCCCCGGCTCCGGCCCCTGGGCGACCAAGAGGTCTGAGGCCGATGAGCCGCGGATCCTCTCCGGCCTCAACGCCGAGGGCGAGACCTGCGGCACCCCGCTGGCCATCGTCATCGAGAACGCCGACGTACGCAGCAAGGACTACGACGACATCGCGCGCATCCCACGCCCGGGACACGCCGACTTCACGGCCTACGCGAAGTGGGGCTCTGCCCACGACGTGCGCGGAGGCGGCATCTTCTCGGGCAGGCTCACGGCACCGCTCGTCGCAGCCGGCGGCATTGCGCTGCAGATGCTCGAGGCCAAGGGCGTCCGCATCGGAGCCCATCTCGCGCGCGTCGCAGGCGTCGACGACGAGGCCCTCCGCTCCACAGACACCTCGGCCGAGGGCACGGCGCTACTGACCGCGCAGCTCGACGCACTTGCCGAGCGCAGCTTCCCCGTCATCGACGAGGGTGCCGGCGAGAGGATACGCGCCGCCATCGAGGAGGCCAGGCTCGCAGGCGATTCCGTCGGAGGCATCGTCGAATGCGTCGCCTGCGGACTTCCCGCGGGCATCGGCGGCCCCATCTACGACGGCATCGAGAGCGCTATCGCCCGCATCGCCTTCGGCATCCCCGCCGTCAAGGGCATTGAGTTTGGCGCGGGCTTCCGCGCGGCGGACATGCGCGGGAGTGAGTCGAACGACCCGTGGTGCGTCCGCGATGGCAAGGTCGTGCCCGCGAAGAACGACGCCGGCGGAAACCTCGGCGGCATCACGACGGGCGCCCCCGTGAGCTTCCGCATCGCCATCAAGCCCACCTCGTCCATTGCCATCGAGCAGGACTCAGTGGACCTCACCACCCTGGAGCCCGCCAAGCTCGTCGTGTCCGGCAGGCACGATCCCTGCATCGCCCCGCGGGCCGTGCCCGTCGCCGAGGCCGCCATGGCGCTCGCCCTGCTAGACAGCTGGCTATCATTCCCGGGGACCAACTCCCCCTTCGCACTCTTAGGCTGAGATGGGGGTGCCATGGCCGACCTCGAAGAGCTCCGAAAGCAGATAGACGAAATCGACGGGCAGATACTCGACCTGTTCAAGCGCCGCATGGCGTGCGCGTCAGACATTGCCCAGTACAAGCGGGAGCAGGGCCTGCCCGTGCTCGACCGCGCACGCGAGCGCGAGAAGATCGCCCGCGTGGCCGCCGATGCCCCCGAGGAGCTGCGCGAATACGCAACCGTTCTCTTCTCTCTCCTCATGGAGGTGTCGCGCGCGAGCCAGCATCGGGCGCTCGACACGACGTCGACCGTGGTTGACGACATCGCCAAGGCGATGGAGAACACGCCCGACCTCTTCCCCCCGCAGGCCTTCGTCGCCTGCCAGGGTGTCGAGGGCGCGTATTCGCAGATTGCCGCGGACAAGCTCTTCAAGCACCCCTCGATCTCGTACTTCAACAGCTTCGAGGGGGTATTTCGCGCCGTTGACGAGGGCTTTTGCTCCTATGGCGTCCTTCCTGTGGAAAACTCGACGGCCGGCACCGTCAACCAGGTGTACGACCTCATGATGAGCCACAACTTCCACATCGTGCGCACGGCCAGGCTCAAGGTCGACCACTCGCTCCTCGCGAGGGACGGCGCATCCTTAAGCTCCGTGCGCCACATCTACAGCCACCAGCAGGCCATCGATCAGTGCTCCCACTTCCTGGAGGGGCTCAAGGACGTCGAGGTCCACGTCTGTGAGAACACGGCCGCAGCCGCCAAGATGGTGGCCGAGGGCGGTCGCGACGACTGCGCCGCCATCTCGAGCGCCTCGTGCGCGGAGCTCTACGGCCTCTCCGTAATCGCCCGCGACGTCCAAGACCATGGGGCGAACTTCACGCGCTTCGCCTGCATCTCGAAGAACATCGAGGTCTACCCGGGTGCAAACCGCACCTCGCTGATGATGATCGTGAACCATGAGCCCGGAGCGCTGTACAAGGTGCTCGCGCGCTTCTTCGCCCTCGACATCAACCTCGTGAAGCTCGAGAGCCGCCCCATCCCCGGCCGCGACTTTGAGTTCATGTTCTACTTCGACCTCGAGTGCCCCGTCGTGGCGCCGGAGTTTGCCCAGCTCCTGAGCACCCTGGACGACGTCTGCGACGAGTGGCGCTACCTCGGAAGCTACCTCGAGGTCGTCTGATATGGCCGCGGGCAGCGCAGCGCGTTTCGGCTTGATGGGCGAGCACCTCTGCCACAGCTGGTCGCGCGAGATCCACAAGGCGCTCGGCAGCTGGCCCTACGAGCTCATCGAGCTCGATGCAGCCGGTGCCGAGGAGCTCTTCACCCGTGGCAGCTGGGATGGACTCAACGTGACTATCCCCCACAAGGCGCTCGCGGCACGGGTCGCCGACGAGCCCAGCGAGCGCGTCCTGCGAACTGGCGCGGCGAACACGCTCGTACGCAGGAGTGACGGCTCGATCGCAGCCGAGAACACCGACGTGCTCGGGTTCGCCTCGCTCCTCGAGCGCTTCTCGCGCACGCACCTCGCAGACGACGCCCATGGCGCGCTCGGCGGGAAGAAGGCGCTAGTGCTGGGCTCGGGTGGGGCAAGCTCCGCCGTCTGCGCAGCACTCGAGGATGCGGGCGTCCGGCCGGTCGTGATTTCCAGGACAGGCACCGAGACCTACGAGGGGCTGGAGCTCCGCCATGCGGACGCCGCGCTCATCGTGAACACGACGCCGGTCGGCATGTACCCCGCATGCCCCGCAACGCCCTTGGCAGGGCACGACCTGGCGCGCTTCCAGGGCCTGCTCGGGGTCATCGACGTCATCTACAACCCGCTTCGCACGAAGCTCCTCATGGACGCGGAGGAGCTCGGGATACCGACGGCCAACGGTCTCTGGATGCTCGTCGAGCAGGCAAGGCATGCCTCGCAGATCTTCCAGGAGACGCGCATCGACGAGGCTTTGAGCGAGGCTATCGAGGCGGAGCTTGCCGCCGGCATGGCGAACATCATGCTCATCGGCATGCCGGGCACGGGCAAGACCACCACCGGCAAGCGCCTTGCCCGAAGCCTGGGGCGCCCCTTCATCGACCTCGACGACGCCGTCACCATCGAGCAGGGCATGTCGCCGGCGCAGATGATCGAGGGCCAGGGCGTGGCCGCGTTCCGGAAGGTCGAGACGGAGGTGCTCTGCCGCTACGGAAGAGAATCCGGGCTCGTCATCGCCTGCGGCGGCGGGGTCGTCACCATGCCCGAGAACTACCAACTCGCACACCAGAACTCGACCATCGTGCTCCTGCGCCGCGATGCGAGCACGCTCTCGGCTGCGGGCCGGCCGATCAGCGCGCAGGTCGGCGTCGAGGAGCTCGCACGCGAGCGCGGCCCCCTCTACGAGAGATGGGCCGACCTGAGCATCGACTGCACGGGGACGCCCGATGGCGACGCCTCCCTCATCCTCCAAACCCTTGGAGGGGGCGTAAGCGCGTCTGGCATTTGACCGCTTGCCGTTCGCTAGATACAACTTGTCGCTACGTTGCCAACTTGGTCACGCCGCACGTCAATACTGGTGAAGATGTCGTCATACCACGGCGCTGCGCCTTTGAGGGGATCACATGGATTACTCGGATGTGGCACGACAGCTCATCGAGGTACTGGGCGGAAACGCGAACGTCCACGCCTGCAACGTCTGCATGACGAGGCTGCGCATAACGCTTGGAAACTCCGACAAGGCCGACCTCAAGATGGCCGCAGAGCTCGACGGCGTGCTAGGCGTCGTGCCGCGCACGGCCAATGCCATCGAGGTCGTATTCGGGCCCCGGAAGGTGGAGGAGGTCCATCGGGCCATACTGTCCGAGCTGGGCGGCGTGGAGGATTCCACGACACCAGCCAAGGTCCCCTTCGAGAACCTCACCGTTGCCATAAGCCCCGCTCGGAGGCACTCCTATGCCAAGCAGGCCGAGGCCCTCGCAAGCTTGCTGGGCGAGGAGGCCTCGAGCGCCAAGGGCTCCGCTGCCGAGAGCGCGGCCACGGCTGACGACAAGGCGGGCCCCCGCGTGCTCGTGATCAATGGCCCCAACATCAACCTGCTCGGCCTTCGCGAGCCCGACGTGTACGGTTCCGAGGACTACGAGGCGCTGATCGCCTGCTGCAGGGAGGCCGCTTCCGAGGCGGGATTCTCCGAATGCCGCATCTACCAGTCGAATCACGAGGGCGACCTCATCGACCGCATCCAGCGCGCCCATGGGCGCTACGACGGCATCGTCATCAATCCCGGCGCCTACACGCACACCTCGATTGCGCTCCTCGACGCGCTCACGGCCGTGCGCATTCCCGCCGTGGAGGTCCACATCTCGGACGTGGAGTCGCGCGAGAGCTTCCGCCAGATCTCCTACGTGCGCAAATGGTGCTTCAAGACCATATCCGGCAAGGGCATCGACGGCTATCGCGAGGCCATGGTCGCCCTTGCCGAAGAGCTCGGCGGGCGATAGCCCCATGGGGCGGCAGGGCCCTCAGACGCATGTTGACATTGGCGGCATAGACGTCATCGTCACGCGCAAGCGCGTCAAGAACATCAACCTGCGCGTCGGCCGAGATGGGCAGATGCGCGCCAGCGCCCCGTTCCGCGAGAGCGACGAGCGGATCATGCGCTTCCTTGCCGAGCACGAGGACTGGATGCGGCGCGCGCTCGAGCGCCGCGGCGAAGCTCTGAGCTCGGCTTCCAGGAAATGGGCAACCGGCGAGACGGTGCATCTCTGGGGCAGGGAGCTACGGCTCGCCGTCATCCCCATCGAGGGGTGGAAGAGGCCGAAGGCAAGCGTGGAGGGCGACGCGCTCCACATGACGCTCTCCCCCGCCGACGCCACGCCCGAGACTGCCGACCTGCGTAGGAAGCTCTACCTCGAGATGCTCGCCCGCGAGCTCAAGGAGGCGTTGCCGGGAATCGTCCTTCGCTGCGAGGCGATAGTCGGCGAGCACGCGAGCAACTGGTCAGTGCGGCACATGACGAGCCGATGGGGCTCATGCACCCCCACGACGAGGCGCATACGGCTGAACAGCGAGCTTGCCGCCTATGAGCCGCTTTGCGCCGACTACGTGGCCATTCACGAGCTCTGCCATCTCCTGGTGCCCAACCATGGACCTGAATTCCACGCCCTAATGGACAAGCACTGCCCAGGCTGGGAGGAGCTGCGCGCCCGCCTGCGCCACATCGCCAGCTAACGCTTGCCACCTGACAGGTGGCGGTGTGATCGAGAGATCAGAAGACGCCGCGCGTGGCGTAGACGCTCTCGTCGACCCACTCGACGAGCTCGCCTTGGGCAAGCGTTGCCGGAAGGTCGATGAGGCGCTGGTTCGAAGAGCCCCGGAACCTCAGGGTAATGTCGTGCAGATCCTGAACCCACGGCCCGTCAACCAGGACATCGATGCATGCGAGCATCCTGTCGGTGACCTCCGTGCGGCGAGGGCTGGAGTCGTCGAGCAGATCCTCGAGGACATCGCCGGTGTAGCACCAGACGGTCTTCTCCGGCAGCTCGCGCCTGATGCGCTCGAGTAGCTCCACGAGCACGCGCTGATGCTCGGGCTCCATCGGCTCGCCGCCGAGCAGCGTAAGTCCCGCAACATAGGGAGGCCGGAGCGACTCGATGATGCGCTCCTCGACGTCGCCGTCATACTCCTCGCCATAGGAGAAGTCCCAGGCAATCTCGTTGAAGCAGCCGGGGCATGCGTGGGTGCAGCCGGAGACGAAGAGGCTCGTGCGGCAGCCCACGCCATTGGCGATGTCACAGTATTTGATCTCCGCATACCTCATAGCGTCACACCGCCCCCCCACAAAGGCTGCTGGCTGCGCAGCAGCCAGCAGACAAACTTCCCCATCGTAAGAACTCACGAGCCGCACCGAGACGCGCAATCGCGCGCGCGATTCAGGACAAGGCCCTGGCGCTCTCAGATGTTAGATGCTCTGTGCTCTCAAAATGCGAGTTATGTCTTCGAGCATTTGAGAACGCAGAGCATCAGCCTTCGAGCAGTTTGAGAGCGCCGAATGTCGTTGCCTACAGGTGCAGCACGCGATCGCGAATCTCCTCGGTGCGGCCCTGGTTCCAGAACTGGGAGCCAATGTAGCCGCAGGTGCGACGTGCGACGTTGAGCTTCGACTGGTCACGGTTGCCGCAGTGCGGGCACTCCCACACCAGCTTGCCGTCATCTTCCACCACGCGGATCTCGCCGTCGAAGCCGCACTCCTGGCAGTAGTCGCTCTTGGTGTTGAGCTCGGCGTACATGATGTGGTCGTAGATGAACTGCATCACCGAGATAACGGCCTCGAGGTTGTCCTGCATGTCGGGAACCTCGACGTAGGAGATGGCGCCGCCCGGCGAGAGGCGCTGGAACTCGCTCTCGAAGCGCAGCTTGGTGAAGGCGTCGATCTCCTCGGTCACGTGCACGTGATAGCTGTTGGTGATGTAGCCCTTGTCGGTGATGCCCGGCACGAT